>NZ_JAIXMK010000091.1:0-38383 GCF_020328095.1 Streptomyces sichuanensis | reverse complement strand
CGCCTTCGCCCTCGACATGATGATCGCCGGCATCGAGGCCATGCGGGACCGCTGACCGACGGGCCCGCCGAACGCTGAACGGACGGGAGGGGCCGGGGCGGGAGGGGGCGGGCCCCGGCAGGGGGCGTAAGGGTTGTTTGCGGCGACGGAGACGGGGGCTCGACGGCTGCAGGGGCCGTAAATAATCCAGCCCCCAGAGGGGCGCGCCCCCTCCCGCCCCGGCCCCGCTCACGAGCAAGGGCCCGGCCCCCGCAAGGCAAAGGCCCGGACCCCGCAAGGCAAAGGCCCAGACCCCCGCAAGGCAAAGGCAGAGGCAAAGGCAAAGGCCCCGGTGGCCGGTGCGCCGGCCGTCCCCTGCCGGAATTGCGCACCCCACCGGGGCCATGGTCCGGAACCGTCCATGCCGTTCAGGTCCCGGGCCTCCGGCCCGGGAGCGCCGCTCCGCTCGTAGCGCGCTCCCGGGCCGGGGTCTGTCAGCCGGCCTGCCGGGCCGGCTCCTCGTCCGCGGCGTCCGCGGCCGCCACGGCGGCGGCCGGAGCCGGGCCGCTGCTCTTCAGCGCGACCTCCTTGATGAAGAGCGTCACGATGAAGGCGATCAGCGCGCACGGCGCCGCGTAGAGGAAGACGTCACCGACGCCGTGCCCGTACGCGCTCTCCACGACCGTCCGGATCGGCGCCGGCATGGCGTCGAGGTCCGGGATGCCGCCCCCGCCCGTACCGCCGTGGCCCATGGCGGCCGCGGCCTTCGGGCCGAGGGCCGTGATGCCGTCCTTGACGTAGTCCGGCACCCGCGTGGCCAGGACCGCGCCGAGCGCGGAGACGCCGACCGCGCCGCCGAGGGAGCGGAAGAAGGTCACGACGGAGCTGGCGGCGCCGAGGTCCTTCGGCTCGACCTGGTTCTGGGCGGCGAGCACGAGGTTCTGCATCATCATGCCGATGCCGAGGCCGGTGAGGGCCATGTAGATCGCCAGGTGCCAGTAGGGCGTGTCGTAGCGCATCGTGCCGAGCAGGCCCAGCCCCGCGGTGAGCAGGACGCCACCGCTGAGCAGCCACGCCTTCCAGCGACCGGTCTTGGTGATGACCTGGCCGGACACGGTCGACGAGACGAACAGACCGCCGATCATCGGGATGGTCAGCACGCCGGACATCGTCGGCGACTCGTTGCGGGCGAGCTGGAAGTACTGCGAGAAGAAGACGGTGCCGGCGAACATGGCGACGCCGACGAAGAGGCTCGCGAGCGAGGACAGGGCGATGGTCTTGTTGCGGAACAGCCGCAGCGGAATGATCGGCTCGGCGGCCTTGGCCTCGGTGAGGACGAAGAGCGCGGCGAGCAGGATCGCACCGGGGACCATGACGCCGGACTGCCAGGAGATCCAGTCGTAGTCCTTGCCCTTGCCGGCCCGGGTGACCCAGATCAGCAGCAGGGTGACGGCGGCGGTGATGAAGAAGGCGCCCAGCCAGTCGACCTTGACCTTGCGCTTGGTGACGGGCAGCTTCAGCGTCTTCTGCAGGACGATCAGCGCGATGACGGCGAACGGCACGCCGACGTAGAAGCACCAGCGCCAGCCGAGCCAGTCGGTGTCGGTGATGACGCCGCCGAGCAGCGGGCCGCCGACGGTGGCGACGGCGAAGGTGGCGCCGAGGTAGCCGCTGTAACGGCCGCGCTCACGCGGGGAGATCATCGCGGCCATGATGATCTGGGCGAGGGCGGAGAGGCCGCCGACGCCGATGCCCTGCACCACGCGGCAGGCGATCAGCATGCCGGTGTTCTGGGAGAGGCCGGCCACGACGGAGCCGGCCACGTAGACCACGAGGGCCAGCTGGACCAGCAGCTTCTTGCTGAAGAGGTCGGAGAGCTTGCCCCACAGGGGGGTGGACGCGGTCATCGCCAGGAGCGAGGCCGTGACGACCCAGGTGTAGGAGGACTGGCTGCCGTGCAGATCGTGGATGATCTCCGGCAGGGCGTTGGAGACGATCGTCGAGGAGAGGATCGCCACGAACATGCCGAGGAGCAGGCCCGAGAGGGCCTCCATTATCTGGCGGTGCGTCATGGGGGCGGCGGCGCCTGCGGCGTCCTCCGAGGCGTCCCGCACACCTGCCGGTGTGGACTTGGCCATGGACTTCCTTTTCTCGCTGCGGTTTCAGGCGGGTGTACGGGTGGGGTGAACGGTCGTGCTGCCGGTGGTGTGACCGGCGGGGTGGTGCTGCGGTGCCAGCCGGGGCCGGCACTCGCCGAAGCTCTCGCGCAGCCGCGTCATCAGGCCGATGAGGTGGCCGACGTCGTCGTCGGACCAGTCGCGCAGGCACCTGGCCAGCGCGTCGGTGTACCGCACGGAGACCTCCTGCAGCAGTGCCTCTCCGCTGGGGGTGAGGCTCAGCTGCCGGGACCGCTTGTCGAGCGGGTCGGGCCGGCGGGTGATCCAGCCGCGGTCGGCGGCGTGGGCGACGTGCCGGCTGGTCACCGAGGCGTCGATGCCCAGGAGCTCGCCGAGCCGGCTCATCCGCATGTCGCCGTGCTGCTTGAGCAGGTTCAGGAGCATGGCGGTCGCGGGGGAGCAGTCCTGGGGCAGGGCCCGGCTCAGGCCGCGCTTGACGGTGCCGATGGCACTGAGCTGCCGGGCCAGCTCCTCGTACTGCTCCTGTGCGGCCATGACATGGCTCCTCGGCTGCCGACGGTTAGGTTGCTTGGGGCAACCATAGGGAAGTTTGGTTGCTGAAGGCAAACGAAAACCCGGCAAACCGGGTAAAGGAAGGCTCAAGGCTTCTCCGGGCGGCCGTAAAGCAGTGGCCCTGTGCCCGCCCCACGACCCCGTTTCGCTAGGGTCCGGGGCATGGCCAACCCCCATCAGAACCCCGAGGGCTCCTACGACCCCGCGGGCAACACCCAGATGTTCCGTGCCTTCGTCGACGAGGGCGTCGCGCCGGCCCCGGGCGGCCGGCAGGCCGCCGCCGCGCGGCGCAGCAGCGGGTCCGGCTCGCGGGCCGGCCTGATCGTCGGCGTGATTGTGGCGATCGCGGTGGTGGCGGGCGCGGTCTGGCTGGCCCTGGGCTGAGTCAGTCCGCCGGCGGACGGGCCGGGTCCACGGTCACGTCGCGCGTCTCGATGCGCATGCCGAAGGGCACGCGCCAGGCGTCGACGCACACCGTCCAGGACCCGTCGGCCGACCGACCCGGGCCGATCGGGGCCGGGAGCGGGTGGACGGACGTGACCGTCGCCCAGTCCGTGCCGAAGAAGCCGATGATGTGCGTGCCGAGGCTGACGGTGCCGCCGGTGACGGGGGTGCCGCCGGTGTTGGTGAAGGTGAGGGTGACCTGCTCGCACCACCGGTCCTGACCGGGTTCGCGGCGCGGGCCGCTCACGGTGAGCCCGGCGGGGGCCGACGGGGACGGCGAGGTGGACGGAGCCGGCGGTACGGGGCCCGGGGTGCCCGGGCCGGCCGGTGCCGGGGTCGCCGACGGTGCCGTGGGTGCAGTCCGGGGCGGCCGCGCACGGTTGCCGCCACCGCTGTCGCGGCTGCCGCTGCCGCTGCGTGAAGGGCCGGCGGTGGGGTGCGGGTGCGGTGTGCCTGCCGCCGATGACGGCGGGGCCGGGTGCGAAGTCCCGGCCGGTCGCCCGCCCGGACGTCCGGGCGAGTGCGATGGCCGAGAAGACCCCCCTGAGGAACCTGCTGAAGCACCCCCTGAGGCATCCCCTGGGGACGGCGCGTCCAGCGGTACGAGCTCCACGCCACCCGTCGGCGGCACGAGGCCGCCCGCCGGCCGGGAGGCGCCGGGTCCGGCGGCCCCCGTGGCGACGTATCCGTCGCGGCCGCCGGTGCCGCATCCCGTGACGAGGGTGGTCAGGGTGGTCAGGCAGAGCGCAGAGACGAGCGTCTTCCGTCGCATCGCCCCAGTGTGTCTGACGGACCGTCAGCTGTACACCGCCCCGGTCGGGGCCGGGCGCTCAGTCCGCGATGAGGCCCTCGCGGAGCTGGGCCAGGGTCCGGGTCAGCAGGCGGGAGACGTGCATCTGCGAGATGCCGACCTCCTCGCCGATCTGGGACTGCGTCATGTTGGCGAAGAACCGCAGCATGATGATCTGCCGTTCGCGCGGTGGCAGCTTGGCCAGGAGCGGCTTGAGGGACTCGCGGTACTCGACGCCCTCCAGGGCGGTGTCCTCGTAGCCGAGGCGGTCGGCCAGGGAGCCCTCGCCGCCGTCGTCCTCGGGGGAGGGCGAGTCCAGCGAGCTGGCCGTGTAGGCGTTGCCGACGGCGAGGCCGTCGACGACGTCCTCCTCGGAGACACCGAGGCAGAGCGCCAACTCCGGGACGGTCGGCGAACGATCGAGCTTCTGTGCGAGCTCGTCGCTGGCCTTGGTGAGGGCCAGCCGCAGCTCCTGCAGGCGGCGCGGCACGCGGACGGACCAGCTGGTGTCGCGGAAGAAGCGTTTGATCTCACCGACGACGGTCGGCATCGCGAACGTCGGGAATTCGACACCCCGTTCGCAGTCGAACCGGTCGATCGCCTTGATCAGCCCGATCGTGCCGACCTGGACGATGTCCTCCATCGGTTCGTTGCGGCTGCGGAAACGGGCCGCGGCGTAACGCACCAGGGGGAGATTGAGCTCGATGAGGGTGTCGCGGACGTACGTACGCTCGGCACTGTCCCGCTCAAGCGTGGCGAGCCGCAGGAAGAGGGAGCGGGAGAGGGTGCGGGTGTCGATGGCTTCGCAGTCGTCGAGCACGGCGTGCGGTGCGTCGTTGGCGAGCACCTTCGCGCTGCCCAGGTCTACGGACATGCCACCC
Source organism: Streptomyces sichuanensis (assembly GCF_020328095.1). Classification (NCBI taxonomy): domain Bacteria; kingdom Bacillati; phylum Actinomycetota; class Actinomycetes; order Kitasatosporales; family Streptomycetaceae; genus Streptomyces; species Streptomyces sichuanensis. The sequence continues at coordinate 33,599 of NZ_JAIXMK010000091.1, read as the reverse complement.
CCTTGAGGTCGCGGACGGGTCACAGCGGCCGCCCCGGCCGTGAGGACGGCCGGCGGTGTTCAGCCTCCACCTGAATACCGGAGGCTGCGCTGTGGCAAACGCAGTTCCTGCAGAATGTCACATGTCGGCAACACGCTGTAGCGTCAAGTCGACTTATCTTCCCCATGACATCGGGGCGGGGGTCGCCCGTGAGGGTTAGGCGTCGATTCGATTTGCGGAGCGCAGCCGGGCGAAGCTCCGTGAGAGTAGCCGGGACACATGCATCTGCGACACCCCCAGCTCCGCGCTGATCTGCGACTGCGTCAGATTGCTGTAGTAGCGCAGTAGAAGGATGCGCTGTTCGCGCTCCGGCAGCTGTACGAGCAGGTGGCGCACGAGGTCGCGGTGCTCGACGCCGGCCAGGGCGGGGTCCTCGTAGCCGAGCCGGTCCAGCAGTCCGGGCAGCCCGTCGCCCTCCTGCGCGGCCTCCAGGGACGTGGCGTGGTACGAGCGGCCGGCCTCGATGCAGGCGAGCACCTCGTCCTCGGGGATCTTCAGCCGGTCGGCGATCTCGGCGGTGGTCGGGGACCGTCCGTGCAGCACGGTCAGGTCCTCGGTGGCGCCGTTGACCTGCACCCACAGCTCGTGGAGGCGGCGCGGGACGTGCACGGTGCGGACGTTGTCGCGGAAGTAGCGCTTGATCTCGCCGACGACGGTCGGCATGGCGAAGGTGGGGAACTGCACGCCGCGGTCGGGGTCGAAGCGGTCGATGGCGTTGATGAGTCCGATGGTGCCGACCTGGACCACGTCCTCCATCGGCTCGTTGCGACTGCGAAAGCGCGCTGCGGCGTACCGCACGAGGGGGAGGTTGGCTTCGATCAGGGCGGCGCGCACGCGGGCGTGCTCGGGCGTACCGGGTTCCAGGGAGGCGAACTCCTTGAAGAGCACCTGGGTCAGGGCCCGGGCGTCGGCGCCGCGGCTCTCGCGGCCGCGCGGCCCCTGCAGGGTGCCGACCGCGTCGTGGTCGGCGGGTCCGGGCTCCGTGAGGTCGTCGGTGCGGTCCGGTTCGTCGGCGGGCTTGTCGCGCCGGAGGGGGGCTTCGGGCGCTGTACGGGCCGGCACGGTCACCACCCCTTTGTGGTCATTTTCGATCAACTCATCCGGCAAAAGCGGTCATAGCATCACAAGACATGTCCGAGATGTGCAAGCACCGCATAGCGCCGTGTTGGCGACAAAAAACTCCCCCCACCGAGTCGGTGGAGGGAGGTGGAACGGGCCGCTGCGCGCGTGCGGACCGGCCGTCGCGGCGGGGTCAGAACGGGTAGTCGGCGATGACCCAGGTGGCGAATTCGCGCCACTGGCCGACGCCCGCCTGGTGGGCGGGGTGGTCCAGGTACCGCTGCAGCGCGTCGGTGTCGTCGACGGAGCAGTTGATGGCGTAGTCGTAGGCGATCGGACGGTCCGAGACGTTCCAGGCGCACTCCCAGGAGCGCAGCTCGGGGATGGCCTTCTCCAGCTCCTCGAACGCCCGCACACCGGCGACGACGCGGGGGTCGTCGCGCTCGACGCCCTCGTTGAGCTTGAACAGGACGAGGTGACGGATCACTGGCTGCCTTCTTCGCTCGTGGCTTCTCCCGTGCCCGGCGTGCCCGCCGTGCCGGTCAGCTGATCAGCTGGGTCATGAACTCGCCGATGTTCTTGGCGGCGTCCGAGATCCCCTCGAACCCTATCTGGACGAGCTCGGCCGACCGGGCGGGGGAGTGGATGATCGTGTAGGCCACGAAGATGCCGAGTGCCCAGAGCACGACCTTCTTCGTCTGCACCATCGCGCACTCCCTCCCCAGCTGTCCCGTGTGCGGTCGCGAGAGTCTAACCGTGCATCCGTACGAACGGACGGATGTGCGGGCCGGGGCGCGCGGGGCCCGGGGTGTGGAGGTACTCACACCCTTCACGGCATCTTTAAGGACTTAAGGCCCTGCAAGGCGGGCCCTTCGCCCGCCTTCCGCCGTCCGGGCGGGGCGGAGGATGGAGGCGTGCCCGCGGATCTGGCAGGAATCCCGCGGGCCAGGGATACGGACCTCACTGCGGGGTCCGGCCGTGAGCATCCCCCGACCGCGGCCGGACATTGAGCCGTGTCCTCGCCGGGGGAGACGGCTTGTCCCCCCGACGCCGTTTCCCCCGCCCTGCAACTGCCGGAAGCCCCGGCTCCGGACCCGCGCACAGGTCCGGAGCCGGGGCTTTCGCGCACGGTGCCCCCGGCCGCGGCCACCGCCGCACATGGGTGGGCGTCCGAGGTGACATCGGACCGTTGCCGGGGCACCAGAAAGGCACACGGTGTGCCCGATGTGGGAGGGCGGTGAGGTTCGCCATGGGCGTGCACGAGCTCGCCTTCACCATGCGGGAGCGTGTGGCGGGGGGAGTGGTCCTCGTGGAGCTGCTGGGAGAGCTCGACATCCTGGCCGAGCAGGTACTGGGACCGCGACTGGAGGCGCTGGTGGGACGGTGCCGGGGGGATCTCGTCCTCGACCTGCGCGGCGTGACGTTCCTGGACGCCAGCGGCGTGCGGCTGTTGCTGCGGGCGCGCGGGCGGGCGCTGCGCTGCGGGGCGAGGCTGTCCGTGGTGCGGGGCGGGGCGATGGTCTCGAAGGTGATCCGGATCGCCGGTGTGGAACCGGCGTTCGTCTGGCTGGAGGAGTTCCCGTCGCCGGCCCTGGGCAGCGTTCCCGCCTGACGGGCGGTCGGGTGCCCTGCGGCGTCGCGGCCTGACGCGGGGTCGGGGCCGGTGCGACGTGCCGGCCTGACGCGCGGTCGGGTCGGTCCGGGCTGCGTTCGCGCCGCGGTGACGGCCGCTCAGGCGTCGGGAAGCCGGTGGTGGGGGAATTCCTCGTCCAGCACCCGCTCCACAGCCGTCGCCTCCGCCGCGCCGCGCCGCCTCAGCACCTCGTACGCCTCCCGCAAGGCGCCCAGCGCCAGCCGTGGTTCGCCGAGGGCCAGCTGGGCGCGGCCGCGCGCGGCCAGGGCGGCGCCACGGCAGTACGCGTCCCCGAGCCCGGCCTCGATGGCCAGGGCGCGCTCGGCGGCGGTGACGGCCTCGCGGTGCTGCCGTCGTTCCAGCCGGCACTCGGCCAGACGCGTCCAGAGCAGCGCCTCCCGCCGCGGTTCGTCCCCGACGACGGCCAGGGCCTCCCGCAGCCGGTCGCCGGCGGCCGCCGACCGGTCGGCGCGCAACAGGACGTGGCCGGCCTCGTACAGCACGAGGGTCAGGGTCGGGCCGTGGCCCAGTTCGCGAGCGCGTTCGATCGCCCCGTTGATGGCGGTCAGGGCCTCGTCCGTGCGGCGCACGGCGATGTACGCGCGGGCCGCGTGCGCCTGCGCTTCGAGCGCGCTGCTCGTCGCGCCCTCGGCCCGGAAGTCCTCCTCGGCCCGTACGAGCAGGGGCAGGGCCTCCTCGGGCCGGCCCAGGGCCAGCAGGACGACGCCCAGGTCGTGGGAGGCCGCGGTGCGCGCGAAGGCGTCGTCGGCCGCCTCGGCCAGGCGCAGGCTCGCCCGCAGGTCGCGTTCGGCGCGCTCGTAGGTGTCGGGGCCGAAGGCGGGGGCGGCGAGCAGGCGCAGGATGCGGGCGGCGCTCGCGTCGTCGGCGTGCTGCCGGGCCCGTTCGAGCGCCTCGCGGGCGGGCGCCCGGAGGTCCTGGCGGCGTGCGGTGCCGTGGGTGAGGCGGGACCAGACGGTCAGCAGGTCCACGGCGGGGACGAGGGACTGGGGGACGTCCAGGGCGAGCACCTGCCGGACGGTGTCGAGCAGGTGCGGATGGGCGTCCCGCAGCCAGGCGCGGGCGGCGGCCGTGTCGGCCAGGGGGAGGCCGGTGGTGGCGAGGGTGTGGCGGAGGTGGCGGGGGGCGAGGCCGTCGGGGCGGGTGCGGCGCAGGGCGGTGACGGCGGTGGCGAGGTGGTGGTCGAGCAGGCGCAGCAGGGCCGCGTCCCGGACGGGCGGGCTGTCGGTGCGTTCGCTCTGCTGCCGGGCGCACCGCTTCAGCAGGTCGTGGCAGCGGTACCGGCCGCGGCCGAGGGGCTGCAGCAGCCCGGCGGCGGCGAGTTCGGCGGTCAGCGCCCCGGCTGCGGCCTCGTCGGGGGCGTCGAGGACGGCGGCGGCCTCCCGGGCGTCGAAGTCGGTGGCGTCGGGCAGGGCCAGCAGGCGGACGGCGCGGGCGGCGTCGGGGCCGAGGGCGTCGTAGGCGACGCGGAAGGCGGATTCGGCGGCCGTGGCGCCGGGGTCGCCGGGGTGGAGCGCGTCGAGGCGGTGCCGTTCGTCGTGGAGCCGGGCGGCGAGGTCGGCGGGTGTCCAGGAGGAGTCGTTCAGGCGGGCCCCGGCGATCCGCAGGGGGAGTGGCAGCCGCCCGCAGGAGGCCGCGACGTCCCGGGCCGACGTGGTGGCCGTCCCCTCGCCCGCCGGGCCGGCGGCCGCCGCCAGCAGTGCGAGGGCCTCCTTCTCCTCCATCGCTTCCACGCGCACCTGCCGGGCGCCCGGCAGGCCGATCGTCTCCGTGCGGCCGGTGACGAGCACGGCGCTGCCGGGGGCGGTGGGGAGGAGCGGCAGCACCTGTCCGGCGTCCCGGGCGTCGTCGAGGAGGAGCAGCATGCGGCGGTCGGCGACCAGGGAGCGGTAGAGGGCGGCCCGCCGGTCCGTCCCGTCCGGCAGGGCGCTGTCGGCGACGCCGAGTTCGCCCAGCAGCCGGGCCAGGGCCGCGTCGCCCGTCAGGGGTGCGGGGCCGGAGCCGCGCAGGTCGAGGTGGAACCGGCCGCCGGGGTAGGCGGCCCGTACGGCGCGGGCGACGTGGACGGCCAGCGCGCTCTTGCCGGCGCCGCCGGGGCCGCTCAGCACCGTGGCGGCCACGCCCCGCCCGCCGTCGGCGGTGAGGGCGGCGCGCACCTCGGTGGTGAGCGCTTCGCGCCCGGTGAAGCCCGGGGGGTCCGGCGGCAGCCGGTCGGTGACGGCCGGGGCCGGGGCGCTCGCGGCGGCGGGCGTGTCGTGCGGGGGGCGCAGGGCGGCGTCACCGGCCAGGACCCGTTCGTGCATCCGGGTGAGCTCGGGGCCGGGCCCGCCGGCGAGCAGGCGGCGTGCGTCGGCGAACACCGCCAGTGCCTCGGCCTGCCGGCCGGCGCGGTGCAGGGCCAGCATGAGCAGGGCCCTGGACCGTTCGCGCAGCGGGTGTTCGGCGACCAGGGCCCGCAGGCCGGCCATCGCGTCGGCGTCCCGGCCGAGGGCGAGCGCGCAGCCGAACAGCTCCTCCCGCGCGATGGAGCCCAGCTCGGTGAGGCGCTCGCGCTCGTGCTCGGCGTAAGGGCCGGGCAGGGTGGCCAGCGGAGTGCCGCTCCACAGGGCGAGCCCGGCGCTCAGCCGTTCGTGCGCCCCGGCGAGGTCGCCGGCGTCCCGGGCGGCCAGACCGGCCGTCAGCTTCTCCTCGAACACCGCGGCGTCGAGGGCCGTGGCCGGCAGCCGGGAGGCGTGGCCGTCGTCGGTGGTGACCAGGAGCCGGGCGGGAGTGCCGGGCTCGTGCCCGGGTTCGAGTTCGGCGCGCAGGGCGTCGAGGTACGCCTGCACGGTGTCCGCCGCGCTGCGCGGCGGGGCGTCGCCCCAGAGGCCGTCGACGAGTTCGGCCGTGGTGACGGGCCGTCCGCCGCGCAGCAGCAGGATCGCCAGCGTCGCCCGTTGCTGCGGTGGGCCGAGCGCCAGCGGCCTGCCGCCCCGCTCGGCCCGCACGGGGCCGAGCACATGGAAGCGAAGGAGCTCGTCGCCGTGCGTACTGTCCATGTCAGCCCATTCCGGTCATTTCAGAGCTGATATGAACAATACCGTCGAACGGCCGGGCCGCACCGGGAACACGGCGGTGCGGCCCGGGCCCGGACGGCCGTGCGTCAGGGCCGTTCCTGCAGGCGCAGCAGGGACGCCACGAGCTGGTCCACCTCCTGCGCCGTGTTGTAGAGCGCGAGCGAGGCGCGCGCCGCGCTCTCCACGCCGTAGTGGCGCAGCGAGGGCTGGGCGCAGTGGTGCCCGGCGCGCACGGCGATGCCGTCCCGGTCGAGCCAGTGGGCGATCTCCGCCGGGTCGTGACCCGCCAGGGTGAAGGTGAGCACCGCGATCCGTTCGGGTGCCGATCCGAGGACGCGCAGCCCCGGGACCGCGGCCATGGCCTGTTCGGCGTAGGCCAGCAGCCCCTCCTCGTACGCGGCGACGGCCGCGCGGTCGAAGCCGGTCAGCCAGTCGATCGCGGCCAGCAGGCCGGCGACCCCGGAGATGTGCCCGGTGCCGGCCTCGAAGCGGTGCGGCACGGGCGCGTACGTACTGCCCGTGAAGTCCACCTGGTCGATCATGTTGCCGCCGCCCTGCCACGGCGGCATGCCGGCCAGCACCTCGGGCTTGCCGTAGAGCGCGCCGATGCCGGTGGGGGCGAACAGCTTGTGCCCGGAGAACACGTAGAAGTCCGCGTCCAGCTCCTGGACGTCCACGGGGAAGTGCGCCACCGCCTGCGCCCCGTCGACCAGCACCTTCGCGCCGTACCGGTGGGCGAGCGCCGTCATCTCCCGCACCGGCGGGACGGTGCCCAGCACGTTCGACGCCTGGCTGACGGCGACGAGTCGGGTGCGGAAGGACAGCAGGTGGGCGAACGCCTCCTGGTCGATGCTCCCGTCCGCCAGCAGCGGGACGGGGACGAGCCGGGCGCGCTTCTCCTTGGCGAGCATCTGCCAGGGCACGATGTTCGAGTGGTGCTCCAGCACCGGGACCAGGATCTCGTCCCCCGGGCCGACGTTGGCGCGTCCCCAGGTCTGGGCCACGAGGTTGATGGCCTCGGTCGTGCCGCGGGTGAAGACGATGCTGTCGGGGGAGGCGGCGCCGAGCAGCCGGGCGACGGCCGCGCGGCCCCCTTCGTAGGTCTCGGTGGCCTCGCGGGCCATCGTGTGCGCACCGCGGTGGATGTTGGAGTTGGCGGCGCCGTAGTAGGCGCCGAGCGCCTCGATGACCTGGCGCGGCTTCTGGGTCGTGGCACCGTTGTCGAGCCAGACGAGCGGGTGGCCGTTGACCGTGCGGTGCAGGACGGGGATGTCGCGGCGGGCGGTCTCGGGGTCGAAGCCGCTGCCGCCGCGCGGCGGCGTCGTCCCGGGCCGGCCCGGCTGCTCCGGCACGTACGGCGCGGAGTCGTGCGCCCGGACGTCAGGAATAGTCATGGTAGTTGGACACCTCGACGTTCTGGAGGACGGCCACGGCGTCCTCCACGAGCACGGCGGCGTTGAAGTAGGCCGTCAGCAGGTACGAGGTGATGGCCTTCTGGTCCGTGCCCATGTTCCGCATGGACAGGCCCGGCTCCACCTCGTCCGGGACGCCCGCCGGGCGCAGCCCGATGACGCCCTGCTCGGCCTCGCCCACCCGCATCAGCAGGATCTCGGTGAGCCCGCCGCCCGCCCCGGTGCACCGCACCTTGTCGGAGGGCAGGATCGGCACCCCGCGCCACGTGATCAGGGGGCTGCCGAACCGGGTGTCCACCACCGGTGGCACGCCCCGCCGTGTGCACTCGCGCCCGAACGCGGCGATGGCCCGGGGATGCGCGACGAAGAAGCCGGGCTGCTTCCAGACCCGGGAGAGCATCTCGTCGAGGTCGTCCGGGGTCGGCGCGCCCGTGCGCGCCTGGACGCGCTGGCCGGGGGCGACGTTGTGGAACAGCCCGAACTCCGGGTGGTTGAGCATCAGGGCCTCCTGGCGCTCGCGCAGCGCCTGGATGGTGAGGGCCGCCTGCACCCGGGTCTGGTCCATCGGCGCGTTGTAGAGGTCGGAGACGCGCGTGTGCACGCGCAGCACGGTCTGCGCCAGGCTCATGTGGTACTCGCGCGGCGTGTCCTCGTACTCGACGTACGTCCCGGGCAGGTCCGGTTCGCCGACGTGCCCGCCGGCCAGCTCCACCGGCACCTCGGCGCCCGGGACCGGCCCGTCGCCGGCGGTGTACGCGTCGAGCACGGCGCGCAGGCCCTCGTCGCGGCAGGCCAGGGCGCTCAGCGCCTCCCGCGGGGCGGTCAGGGCGATGCCGGAGGTGAGCGCCTTGACCCGGAACGGCAGGGGCTGACATCGGGCCCAGGAGTCCGCACAGAAGAACTGCCCGTCCCCGATCACGTCCAGGAGCGCGTCCTCCCCGTACCGCCCGGTCACCCGCTTCTCGGCGCGCCCGACGACGATCACCCAGAGCCTGTCGCAGGCACCGCCCTCGTCGGCGATGACCTGCCCGGCCTCGAACGGCACCTCGGTGAAGGCCCCCGCGAGCTCGGCGAGCAGCGCCTCGTCGGCCTTGCGCAGGAACGGCAGTTCGCGCAGGTCCTCCGGCACGACGCGGTGGGTGCCGCCCTCGCCGTAGCAGCTGATCCGGTCGTCGCCGAGGACGAACGTCCGGCGCCGGTTGACCCGGTAGACGCCGGACTCGACGTCCACCCACGGCAGTGCGCGCAGCAGGTACCGCGGCGTGATGCCGCGCATCTGCGGGGTGGTCTTGGTCGTGGTGGCCAACTGCCGTGCGGCATCGGGACCGAGACTGAGCCGGTCGTTCATGGGGTCCTCCTCAAAAGGCCCTGCACGGAGGGCCCGTGCGGGGGAACGAGGACCGATCGTCCGTTCGGTCGGAGACGGCGACAAGGTGACCGTCCGGGCCGTGCGTCCAGAAATGATCTACGGGGCGCCCGGCGGATTCCGTACGGGAATCAAGCAACGTGCCGCAGATGTCCCTGACATGTATGCCTGGGCCGCGACCCCGACGGGCCCGGCGCCGCCGCCCGGGCGGCACCTGCTTGGTCCGGACCATGACTCGACCGGATTCGATCCCTGCGGCGCCCCGGGAAGCACGGAACCGCCCTTGATCCGGAGATCAAGGGCGGTTCCTGTGAAGCGGTAGCGGTGGGATTTGAACCCACGGTGGAGTTGCCCCCACACACGCTTTCGAGGCGTGCTCCTTAGGCCGCTCGGACACGCTACCGAGAGAGAGCTTAGCGGACGGTGGGCCGTGGTCCGAAATCGGTTCCGGCCTGCAGCGGTGTGACGCTGCTCATGCGGTGCGGAAGAAGCGGGTGAGGAGCCCGGCGCACTCCTCGGCCAGGACGCCCTGGACGACCTCGGGGCGGTGGTTGAGCCGGCGGTCGCGGATGACGTCCCAGAGCGAGCCGGCCGCGCCGGCCTTCTCGTCGACGGCGCCGTAGACGACCCGCTCCAGGCGGGAGAGGACGATCGCGCCCGCGCACATCGTGCACGGCTCCAGCGTGACGACCAGCGTGCAGCCCGTCAGGCGCCACTCACCGACGGCCCGCGCCGCCTCGCGGATGGCGAGGACCTCCGCGTGGCCGGTGGGGTCGCCGGTGGCCTCGCGCTCGTTGCGGCCGCGGCCTATGACGGAGCCGTCCGGCGCCAGCACGACGGCCCCCACGGGCACGTCGCCGGTGCCGGGGGCCCGTACGGCCTCCTCCAGGGCGGCCCGCATGGCGGGGCGCCAGGGGTCCCGTACGGGGTCGTGCTCCCCCGGGGCCCCGGCGGCGTGGGCGGTGGCCCCATGGGCGTGGACGGCTTCGTTCATGGCACCAGTGTGGGCGAACCCGGCCCGGAGGCCGTCAGCGGACGGCCTCCAGGACGTCCGTGCAGCCGAGGACGTCGGCGATGGTGTTGAGCGCGTCCCCGTCGAGGGCCTTCAGCTCCTTCTCGCCCATCCCGAGGTCGGCGAGGAGCGCGTCGTCCCCCAGCGGCCCGTGCGGGACCGGTCCGTCGGCGTCGTCCGCGGCGTCCTCGGCACTCTCGGGCTCGCCGTCCTCGGTGCCGTCGAGGTCGAGGCTCTCCAGCTCGCCGTCGTCCTCGTCGCGGCCGGTCAGCTCGTCGACGAGCATCGCCCCGTAGGAGCTGCGGCTCGCGGCCGCGGCGTCCGAGACGTAGACGCGGGGGTCGTCCTCGCCGTCCACCCGGACGATGGCGAACCAGCTGTCCTCCTGCTCGATGAGGGCCAGGACCGTGTCGTCGTCCACCGAGTGCTCACGGGCGAGGTCGGCGAGATCGGTCAGGGTTTCCACGTTGTCGAGTTCTGTGTCGCTCGCTTCCCACCCGTCTTCGGTGCGCGCGAGCAATGCGGCGAAGTACACCGTGACTCTCCCACTGGTCATAGGCGGTGCCGGGTCGGGCGGGGACCACCCCGCCCACTCGGAATCGTGGCAGAAAGCTGGGCGTTGCGAGAGGTCTTCCGCGCTGCGTCGTGCAGCAGTCCGAAGAGATGTCGCTCACGCGGGGTGCGGACGGGCTTCCCGCCGGGCGTGGCGCGGGGTCGCCGCTCACCAACGGAACGTCCGCATCCGCATCTGCTGGCGCATTCGGGCCGCCCGGGCCCGGCGGGGCTGCACGCGCTCCCGCAGCTCCTTGGCCTCGTTCAGCTCACGGAGGAACTGTGCCCGCCTGCGCCGGCGCTCGTCGGCGCCCTCCGGCTCCGCTTCCGCCCGGGCGGGCTCGCGCGCCTGCTGGGGCCGCTCGGAGCGGCGCGGCTCCTGCCGTCTGCCGGGCTCCGCCCGTCTGCGGCGTTCGTCGGATTCCGTGGTTTTCCAGGTGTCCGCGCTCTCGCGGGGCGTCCGGGCAGCCGTTCCGGGCGCCCGCCTGTCAGGGCCGGCCATGGGCAGCACCACCTCGTGCCGAGGTCCTCGCCCGGCGACAGACCGGGCGTACGTGCCCACTTTCCCCCTACGTGGTGGTTTGATGCCAGGGCGGCGACAGACTCCGTGTGAAGCCTTGGGGGAGACCGGGCGGGAGCTCGGGGCGTGAAGCTCGGTTAATGTCGATGTCATGCGGATCCACGTCGTCGACCACCCGCTGGTGGCGCACAAACTCACCACGCTGCGCGACAAGCGCACCGATTCCCCCACCTTCCGGCGCCTGTGCGACGAGCTGGTCACCCTGCTCGCCTACGAGGCGACGCGCGATGTGCGCACGGAGCAGGTGGACATCGAGTCCCCGGTCACGGCGACCACCGGCGTCAAGCTGTCCCACCCCCGCCCCCTGGTGGTGCCGATCCTGCGGGCCGGCCTCGGCATGCTCGACGGCATGGTCCGGCTGCTGCCCACGGCCGAGGTCGGCTTCCTGGGCATGATCCGCAACGAGGAGACCCTCAAGGCGGAGACGTACGCGACGCGCATGCCCGACGACCTCTCGGGCCGCCAGGTGTACGTCCTGGACCCGATGCTCGCCACGGGCGGCACGCTCGTCGCCGCGATCAACGAGCTCATCGCGCGCGGCGCGGACGACGTCACCGCGATCTGCCTGCTGGCGGCGCCCGAGGGCGTCGAGGTCATGCAGCGCGAGCTGGAGGGCGCGCCGGTGACGGTCGTGACCGCCTCCGTGGACGAGCGGCTCAACGAGCACGGCTACATCGTCCCGGGCCTCGGCGACGCGGGCGACCGCATGTACGGCACCGCCGGCTGACCGACCCCTTGCCTCCTCAGGCCCGTACGCCGCTGCGTGCGGGCCTGACGGCGTTCACCGGGGTCCGGCGGACCCCGGTGAACGTGCGGCCCCTTGAGGCCGCACCACCGGCTCCGCCCGCATTTCCGGCCGCTCCGCCTGACCGCGCCGCGGTCAGCACGCCGTGGCGGACGCGGACGGCGAGGGCTGCTGCCGGGGCGGGTCGGTGAGCGCGGCCAGTGCCTTGTCGGCCTGCTCCTTCGGCGTCAGCGTCGAGTACGCCGTGCCGAGGACGAGGTCGATGTCCTGACCCTCCCGGTCGTCGGTCTTGGCCTCGGTGCCGGCCAGCTGGGTGCCCAGCACCTTCATGGCCCCGTCGAGGGCCGCGCGCGGGCCCAGCAGGACGCCCGTGCCCTCGACCTTCTTGTCGAGGTCCTCCTCGGCGTTGCCCACCCTGCCGATGCGGAAGCCGCGGCGTTCCAGCTCGTCCGCCGTGATCTTGGCGAGTCCGCCGCGCGGGGTGGCGTTGTAGACGTTGACGGTGATGTCGCCGGGCTTGGGCACGGGCGCGGAGCGCCGGACGTCGCGCGCGTCGCCGGCGCCCTTGCAGTTGCCGGCCTTCTTCTGCGCGGCCGCGGACCGGTGCTCGCCCGTGCCGCCGGTGAACACCTCGACGAGCTGGGCCGTCCCCCACCCGGCCAGCCCGAACACAGCGGTCGTGGCGACGACGCCGAGCACGATCCTGCGGCGGTTCGGAGGGCGACGCATGTGCGGGAACCGGTTGCCCGTGATGCGGTACTTACCACCCATGCCGGGAGGGGTGAGCATGCTCATGGGCGCAGCGTAGTGCTGGGGGGAGCCGCTGCCTACTAGATGATCAATGGGTTGCGCAGACCCCTACCCAAAAGGGTCAACAGGGGTCAGTCCAGTTCGAGGACGCGGGCGTGCAGCACCTGGCGCTGCTGGAGCGCGGCGCGCACCGCGCGGTGCAGGCCGTCCTCCAGGTACAGGTCGCCGCGCCACTTCACGACGTGGGCGAAGAGGTCGCCGTAGAACGTCGAGTCCTCCGCGAGCAGCGTCTCCAGATCGAGCTGCTGCTTCGTCGTCACCAACTGGTCCAGGCGTACCGGGCGAGGGGCAACGTCCGCCCACTGGCGGGTGCTTTCCCTGCCGTGGTCGGGGTACGGCCGCCCGTTTCCGATGCGCTTGAAGATCACACGGAAAGCCTACCGGGCCCGTGGCTCCGAGCGCAGCCATGGCGCGGTGGTGCGAAGGTGACAATCAGCCGCATACCGGGAGTGAACCATGGGACCCACGCGCGCCAATCCGTCTCCCGCGGACCCGGGATCCTCCCTGCCCGCCCCCGCCGCGGAGATCGCCGAGGGCTACGCATTCGGCGGCCCCGCCCTCGACCTCGGGGCCCTGATCTGGGACGGGACCGCCCACCCCGGCGCCCCCGTACGGATCCCGCTCGCGGTGCTCAACCGGCACGGGCTGGTAGCGGGCGCGACCGGCACCGGAAAGACCAAAACCCTCCAGCTCATCGCCGAACAGCTGTCCGCCCAGGGCGTCCCCGTCTTCCTGGCCGACGTCAAGGGCGACATCTCCGGCATCAGTGCCCCCGGCGCACCCGGCGAGGGCGTGCGGACGCGGGCCGCCGAGGTGGGCCAGGAGTGGGCCCCCGCCGCCTTCCCCACCGAGTTCTACGCCCTGGGCGGGATCGGCACAGGCATCCCGCTGCGCGCCACGGTCACCGACTTCGGGCCCGTCCTGCTGGCGAAGGTGCTCGGCCTGAACCGGACCCAGGAGCAGTCCCTGGGGCTGATCTTCCACTACGCCGACGGCAAGGGCCTGGAGCTCGTCGACCTCAAGGACCTGCGGGCCGTCGTGGCCTTCCTCGCCTCCGAGGAGGGCCGCCCCGAGCTCCAGGGCATCGGCGGCCTCTCCGCCCAGACCGCGGGCGTCATCCTCCGCTCGATCACCGCCTTCGAGCAGGAGGGCGCGGGTCCGTTCTTCGGCGAGCCCGAGTTCGACACCCGTGAGCTGCTGCGCACCGCCCCCGACGGCCGCGGCACGGTGTCCGTCCTGGAGCTGCCCGCCGTGCAGGACAAGCCGCAGCTGTTCTCCACCTTCCTGATGTGGCTGCTCGCCGATCTCTTCCACGGCCTGCCCGAGGTCGGCGACCTCGACCGGCCCAAGCTGGTCTTCTTCTTCGACGAGGCGCACCTGCTCTTCGGCGACGCCTCCAAGGCGTTCCTGGAGGCGGTCACCCGGACGGTCCGCCTGATCCGTTCCAAGGGCGTGGGCGTCTTCTTCGTCACCCAGAGCCCGCGCGACGTGCCGCCGGACGTCCTCGGCCAGCTCGGCAACCGCGTGCAGCACGCGCTGCGCGCCTTCACCCCGGACGACGCCAAGGCGCTCAAGGCCACGGTGAAGACCTTTCCCGTCTCGCCCTACGACCTCGACGAGGTGCTGACGGGCCTGGGCACGGGCGAGGCCGTGGTGACGGTCCTGAGCGAGCGGGGGGCGCCGACGCCCGTCGCGGCCACGCGGCTGCGGGCGCCGGCCTCGCTCATGGGCCCGGTCGACGGGGAGGCGCTGGCGGCGGCGGTCCGGGCGTCCGGGCTCCACGAACGTTACGCACAGGCTGTGGACAGGGAATCGGCGTACGAGAAGCTGACCCGTGAGAGGGGGACCGAAGAGGCCCCCGCGCCCGCCACGCCGCCCGAACGGCCCGCGGCCGGCCGGGAGAAGCCCGAGCCCTCACTCGTCGAGCAGGTCGTGGGCAGCGGCCTGTTCAGGTCCCTGGCCCGCTCGGTCGGCACCCAGGTCGGCCGCGAGATCACCCGCTCGCTCTTCGGCACGACGCGCCGCCGCCGCTGAGCACGCGGGGCGGCCGGCGGCCGGCGCGCTCCTTCCGTCGGGGCGGGCCCGGCCGGCGAAACAGGGTCCCCGCCGCTACTCCGCGATCTCGGTGCGCTCCCACCACTCGTAGACGGGCAGGCTGCCCTCCGCTGTGTCCTGATGCCGCGGGGTGGCCTTGAAGTGCTCGTACCCGCTGCGGAACGGAATCTTCAGCTCGACCCCGGGCGGCGTGATCGGGACGACGCGCTCGGGCAGATCGTCCGGACCGCCCTCCAGGAAGGCTTTGGCTGGTCTGCTCATGGAGCCCAGTCTTCCGGCCCCCGGCGGCCACGGCCCGGCGACGCGCCGCGCGGCGGCGTCACGCCTTGCCGGTCTTCGCCCCCGCCTTCTTGGCCGCTTGTTTCATCTTCTGCTTGTACGCGCGGACCTGTTCCAGGGACTCGGGCCCGGTGATGTCGGCCACCGACCGGTGCGACCCCTCCTCCCCGTACGGGCCGGCCGCCTCGCGCCAGCCCGGGGGCCGCACCCCGAACTGCTTGCCCAGCAGCGCCAGGAAGATCTGCGCCTTCTGCTTGCCGAACCCGGGCAGCGCGTTGAGCCGTTCCAGCAGCTCCCTGCCGTCCGGGGCATCGCTCCAGACCGCGCTCGCGTCGCCGTCGTAGTGCTCCACCAGGTACTGGCACAACTGCTGCACCCGCTTGGCCATCGAGCCCGGATAGCGGTGCACGGCCGGCTTCTCCGAGAACAGCGCCACGAACGCCTCGGGGTCGTACGCCGCGATCTCGTGCGCGTCGAGGTCGTCACGGCCCAGGCGCGTGGCGACCGTGTACGGGCCGGTGAAGGCCCACTCCATCGGGACCTGCTGGTCCAGCAGCATCCCGGTCAGGGCGGCCAGGGGGCTGCGCGACAGCAGGGCGTCGGCGTCGGGCTGCTGGGCGAGCCGGAGAGAACGGTCCATGGACCGATGATCTCTCCGGCCGCCCGCCGGCGCACGCGTCCCGGCCGCCCGGGACGGGCCGGCCGCCCGGGACGGGCCGGGCTGAACGGATGGCACGGACCGGCCGGACGGCCCGTACGGTCAGGGCATGGTGCCGATGACGACCGTGGCGTCGAGCTCGTCGCAGGCGGCCACCCGCACGGTCAGCCCGTTGCGGGTGAACGCCTCGGCGGTCTCCGGCGCCTGCCGCTCGCTCGTCTCGATCAGCAGGTGGCCGCCGGGCGCCAGCCACCGGCGGGCCGCGTCCGTCACGCGCCGCTGGACGGCGAGCCCGTCGGCGCCTCCGTCGAGCGCCACCTGCGGCTCGTGGTCGCGCGCCTCCGGGGGCAGCAGGCCGATGGCGTCGGTGGGCACGTACGGCGCGTTGGCGACGAGCACGTCGACGCGGCCCCGCAGGCCGGCGGGCAGCGGTTCGTACAGGTCGCCCTCGTGGACGTGCGTGCCGGGACCGGTGATGTTGCGTCGGGCGCAGCGCACCGCGGCGGGGTCGATGTCGGCGGCGTGCAGCTCCACGCCCCGTACGGCCGCGGCGAGTGCTGCGCCCACCGCGCCGGAGCCGCAGCACAGGTCGACGACCACCGCGCCACGCCCGGCGGGGACCCGGCGGGCCAGGTCGGTGGCCTGACGGGCCAGGAATTCGGTGCGCCGCCGGGGGACGAAGACTCCGGGGTCGACGGCTATGCGCAGGTCGCAGAACTCGGCCCAGCCGAGGACGTGTTCCAGGGGGAGTCCGGCCACCCGCCGGTCGGCCATCACGGCGAGTTCGGCGGGGGTGCGGGCGGTGGAGAGGAGCAGGCGCGCCTCGTCCTCGGCGAAGACGCAGCCGGAGGTGCGCAGGCGGGTGACGAGGGCGGAGCGGAGACGGGAAGAAGAGAAGACCGGCATGGAACGGACCTTTCGGGAAGCCTGAGAGGGGCTCCCGCGGCCACCTACGCCGGGTCGGCGTTGCGGACGTAGGAGGGGAGCACCCGACCTGCTGCAGCGGTAATGGGTCCCACCTCCTTGAGTCGTCGAACTGCCGAGGGGCGTCACCCTACCCGAAGCCGCCCAGGTGTCGATCAAGGGGCACGGAGGCCGCCGGAGGCTGGCTTCCCCGGCACGGACAGCGCGGACAACAGGGACAACAGGGCACACAGGGCGGCCATGGGGACGGTCGTCAGGACGGTCACCTCCGTGACGCCCAGACCGGCGCCGTCGGACAGGAAGACGCCGGTGAGGAGGGCCAGGACCATGTTGTTGCCGCCATGGGCCAGGCTGACGACCCAGACGCTGCCGCTGCGCACGTAGAGCCACACCAGGAGCACCTCCTGGAAGAAGAAGCTCACCGTCCACACGAGCAGGCCGAGGAAGACGTCGGTGAATTCGATGTAGCCGGTGAAGGCCAGCGGGAAGTGCCACGACGCCCAGATCAGGCTCGTTGCCGCCGTGGCCGCCGTGGGGCGGCCGGGGAGGAGACGGGGCCTCAGATAGCTCGTCCAGCCGAACTCCTCGCCCGCGTAGACCGGGGTGAGGAGCGGAACGACCACCAGCAGCAGGAGGACGAACGCCCAGGGCGGCAGGCCGCCGCCGAAGTCCCGGAGCGCGGCAAGGTCCGGCTCCCACCGCCCCAGCGCACCCGCCAGGCCCAGTGTGGCGGCGGTCAGCGCCAGGGGGCCGAGCCAGGCCGCGACGTAGTACGGCCAGGCGCTCCTGAGGCGCAGCCGCAGCCCGGCACCGGCGAAGCCCTCCTTGGTCACCCAGCGGCGCACCACCACCGCGGCGAGCGCGGGCATGACCCCGAAGGGCAGCTGCACCAGCGGATCGACCAGCGACAGGCCCCACACGAAACGGGCCGTGAGGATGTACGCCCAGCTACCGGCGAAGCAGACGGCGAGGAACGCCGCCACCCCCTTCTTCCTCGTCGCCTCCGTTGCGGACCCGTCGGTCCTGCACGCGTCGGTCATGAACGCCCTCCCGTTTCCCCGCTCTCGGATTCCTGCCGGAAGCGTCGTCCCGGCGGGCCGTCCGGCACCTCCCGGCAGCGGGGGAATCCGCATCTGGCTCTCGCGGGGGAGGGCGGAGCGAGGGTCCGTTGCGATACTCCGGACGTGCCCCTGCTCATACGTCCGTTGTCCGGCGCGGACACCTGCAAAGCCTGGCTCCACGCGCTGACCGGTGCGGGCCTCGGCGTCCCACCGTTCGCCGGAGCGCTCCTGGTCGTCGCGGCGACGCCGCCCGGCTGGCCGGCGCCCGTCCGGACCGGCGTCCTCCTGACCGTCTGGGTGATCCTCTGCGCGGCCGCCGGCGCTCTGCCCCACGCCCGGTCCGCGTCCGTACGCCTGGCCAACCGCCTGCTCGGTACGGCCCTGCCGCTGCCGCTGCCGCTGTCCGGTGCGCCGGCGAAGGGGCGTCGGGCGGACCGCCTGCGCACGGCGGCGTGGCTGGTGCTGCACGTGCTGGCGGGGAGTGCGGCGACGGTCGTCACCGCGTTCCTGCTGATGGCCGCCGTGGCCCTGCCCGCCGTGTGGTGCGGAGGCGGGGAGCGGATCACGCTGTTGGTGTCCGTCGGCGTGGCCGGGGGCGCACGGGGGATGTGGACCCTGCCCGCGGCCGCCGGACTCCTCGCCCTGGCCTGCGGCACCGCGGCCGGCACGGCCGCCCTCCTGCGGCTGCCGGCGCCCGCCCTGCTCGGGCATCGCCCCGCCGAACGGCTGGCCGCCCTCGAAGCGCAGATGCGCCGGCAGGCGCAACGCAACCGGCTCGCCCGGGAGTTGCACGACTCGATCGGCCACACCCTGACCGCCTCCACCATCCAGGCCGCAGTGGCGAAGGAGCTGATGGACTCCGACCCGGCCGCCGCCCGACGGGCCCTGACGGGCCTGGAAGAGGCGTCCCGCGCGGCCATGGACGACCTCGACCACGTCCTCGGCATCCTCCGCGAGGACCGGTCGCCGACGTCGCCGCCGTTCTCCCTGACCGACCTGCCCGCGCTGGTGGAACGGGTCCGCGGAACCGGCACCGACGTCCGCGCGGACGTCACGGGCGACCTGGCGGGCGTGCCGGCGACCGTGTCCCGGGAGGCGTACCGGATCGTCCAGGAGGGGCTGACCAACGCCCTGCGCCACGGCGCCCGTTCACCGGTCGACCTGCGGGTGGCGGTGACGCCCGTACGGCTCGCGATCGACATCGCCAACCCCCTCGCCCCCTCCGCCGTCCTCAGGGACCGCCTCCGTCCCCGCCGCGGACGCGCGGGGCGGGGACAGGGGCTGGGACAGGAGCAGGAGCAGGAGCACGGGCTGGGCGTCAACGGCATCGCCGAGCGCGTCCACCTTCTGCGGGGCGAGGTCTCCGCCGGCCCGTCCGCCGACGGCACCGGCTGGCTGCTCACCGCACGCATCCCCCTACGGTCTTCCCCATGACCACCGGCACCACCGTCACCGTACTCATCGCGGACGACGAAGAGATCACCCGCACCGGCCTGCGGACCCTGCTGTCGGCCCGGCCGGGCCTCGCCGTGATCGGCGAGGCCGCCGACGGCGACCGGGCGCTGGCCCTCGCCGCCGCGCTCCGCCCGGACGTCGTGCTGATGGACGTGCGCATGCCCGGGACCGACGGCATCGAGGCCACCCGCCGGCTGCAGACGGCCTTCCCCGAACCGCCCAGGGTCGTGGTGATCACCACCTTCGAGAACGACGAGTACGTCTACGACGCCCTGCGCGCGGGCGCCGCCGGCTTCGTCCTCAAACGGGCGCCCGTGGCGCAGATCGCCGACGCCGTGCGCATGGTCGCCACGACCGACTGCGTCCTCTTCCCGGACGCGGTCCGCAGGCTCGTCGCCGCCCGGCCCGCCCCGCCGCCCCGTCCGCTGCGCGGCGCACCGGCCCTCACCGGCCGTGAGGTGGAGATCCTCCGGCTGATCGCGGCCGGTCTGTCCAACCCGGACGTCGCCGCCCGGCTCGTGGTCAGCCCGGAGACCGTCAAGACCCACGTCAGCAACCTGCTGGCCAAGCTGGGCGCCCGCAACCGCACGCAGGCGGTGATCCTCGCCTACGAGTGCGGCTTCGTCGTCCCGGGCGAGGGGCACGGCGTCACGCCAACTGGCCGACACTGACGCCCGGATGAGCGGGGGGCGGCCGCATGAATGTCACGCAGGCGCTCTGGCGTCACTTCTCCCTCCGGCTTACCTTGAGCGCGGTGGGCACCTCCCGTCCCACTGAACGGCTTGCCATGTCCTCGTTCAGAGTTCCGACAAGAGGTGAGTCTTGTTCCCCAGCCTTTCCAGCCCCGGTGACTCTGCGGGCTCTTCCGGCGGCAGACGTGCCCCGAGGGGCGGCCGGTTGCGCCGGGTCCGGCGGCGCGGCGCCCTCGTCGCCGCGTTCCTCGGCGTCCTGGCCGCCCTCGCCGCCGCAGGCAGCGCACTTGCCGCACCCGACGCCGGCCGCCGGCCGCGGCCGCCCCTCGTGCAGCCCATCGACCCGCAGCACTGGCGCAACCCCGACGACATGACCTGGGCCGAGTACCGACCGGTTCCCGGCACCCACTGGGCCGATCCCGACGTCAAGCCCACGCAGCGCACGTTCAAGGGCGCGCTGGTGCTGCTGGACTACCCCGACGAGGAATTCTCCGTCAGCAAGCCACCCGGCTCCGGCCGCTTCGGCAACCCCCTGCCCGCCGCCGCCAACATCCCCCGCGACCAACTGCCCCGCTTCTACCGCGATTTCCTCAACAAGCCGGGCGCGCTCAACCACGGCCACACCATCAACGAGTACTGGATGGAGGACTCCGGCGGCCGCATGGGCGTCGACCTGACGGCGTTCGGGGTGTACCGGATGCCGTGGAAGTCGTACCAGTACGGCATCGAGCCGGGCATGAACCCCGGCGCCTGCCCGGTCGGCGACAGCTGCGGCAAGGACATCCGCGCCGACGGCAAGCGCGCCTGGATCGCCGACGTGGGGGCCGGGCAGGCCGGGAAGTTCGACTTCGTCTTCTACCTCACCGCCGGTGTCGACGAGTCGTCCGCCTGGCAGGAGTTCGGGCAGATGAAGTTCCCGAGCGCGCAGGACGTGCCGGCCGCTTGGGGGCCGCCGTCACCCATCGCCGGCGGGGGCAACGCGGCCCGCACCCGCTACGTGCCGTGGACGTCGTGGCAGGCGGCCGCCCGCATCTGGCCCAACGCGGTGAACGGCTCGTCCACCCAGGCCGAGAGCTCCGGCATGGCCACGTTCGCCCACGAACTCAGCCACATCCTGGGCATAGGCGACAACTACAACAACCCCTACGGCACTCCGGTGAGCCGCGCCTACACCGGCATCTGGGGCATGCTCTCCCGCGGCTCGTTCAACGGGCCCGGGGGCCCGCATACCCGCTGGCGGATCCCCGCCGCGGCCGGCGGCTCCATGGGCGCCCAGCACGTGCTGCGCGACAAGCTCAAGCTCGGCATCGTCGACGACAAGAACGTCCTGCGGCTCGACCGCGACGCGCTCAAGGACTCCGGCCTCGTCGTCGCCCGCATCACCGCCCGCTCCGCGCCACCGGGCGAGAAGGGACTCGCCGGCGTCAACATCACCATGGGCCGCGACCTGTCCCCGGACTGCGACCGCACCAAGGACCCCCTGTGCGACGGCGGCGGCTACGACAACTACACCGTCGAGGTCGTCGACCGCATGGGCATGGACTCCTTCACCCCGGACAACGGCGTGCTGCTCAGCAAGACGAAGAACGAGGACCGCGCCCCGTTCGCCTGGGTGGTCGACGCCCACCCCGAGGACATCGGCCTCGTCGACTTCGTCCGCCCCGACGGCACCCCGCAGAAGATCACCATCGGCGACTACCGGCAGCTCAGCGACGCCCTCTTCCACGCCGGCGCCGACTCCGGCAGCTCGTACGAGTACGAGGACAAGGCCAACCGGCTCCACTTCTACGTCCTGAACGTGCGCCGCGACGCCTCCGGAGTCCTCTCCTACGACGTCGGCGTCAAGTCCCTGGACGGCGCGGGTCCGCAGTCCCGCGGGCTCGCCCTCGGCCGCGGCAAGGCCAAGGGCGCACCGGCCACCGGCCGGGCCCTGTGCACCTTCGCCCTGACCAACACCGGCGGTTCCGCGCCCGGCGGTGCCCCCTCCCTCTCCTCCGACGTCTACCGCCTCTCGGCCACCGCCGACACCCGGGGCTGGTCCGCCTGGCTGCCCAACCGCCTCACGACGGCCACGGCCGGCGCCACCGTCCCCGTGGACGTGGCGGTCACCGCCGGACGGGACGCCGCCCGCACCGGAAAGGTCACCCTGACGGCCCGCTCGGAGAGCGACCCGGACAGGACGGCGAAGGCGACGTGCACGGTGACGAAGTAGCGCGAAGCAGCGCCGCTGACCCCGGCCGGGCCCGCCCGGCCTGGGTCAGCGGCGCGCGTCGTCGGGCAGCGGCTCCCAGGCGCGGAGGTGGTGCCGGTACACGTACTGCGGACGGTCCTTGACGGCACTGGTGCGGAACGGCTGGCCCCGGTCGTCGATGCGCAGCGTTCCGTGCCGGTCGCCGCTGCTCCACTCCAGTTCGAGGTACCAGCTGACGTCGTGCCCGTCGGTGTGGGCGAGGACGTCCAGTACTTGTGGGTCCGTCGACGACGTCCGGTAGGGGAAGTCGGTGGCCGGGACCTTGATGTCGCCCTGCTGGCCCGCCGTGGGCCGGGCGGTGGGACGGTCGTGGTCCAGGTCGACGTCGAAGAAGGACGGGGTGAGCCCGCCGCCGCAGCCGTCGCCCATGACGTACGCCGGCCAGTCGAGCGGCGCGGACCGCCCCACCACGCGCACGTGCAGCGCGCGCAGGACGACGGCCTGACTGCCCTTGCCCTGCACGGCCACCTCGATCCGCATCCGCCCGCCGGGCACGGCCCGCAGCGCGGTCGCCCAGCTGCGTGCGTCCTGCCCCGGCGGCGGCTCCGGCACCTCGGCGGGCCGACGGCCCGTCACGTACAGCTGGTCACAGCGGTCGGGGAGCACGTAGGGGCGTACGTCGACGCTGAGGGGCAACCCGGAAGGGGCGGTGTCAGGGGTGCTGCCGGGGCGCTCGGCCTCGTCGGGGGCGGGTTGGCCGGTCGTGCCGGCTTCCGGGGCGGGAGAGCCGGGGGAGGCGGACGGGGCGGTGGACCCGTCCACCCGGTTCGGGAGCAGGGAGGGAGGACGGTGGGTGGTGCCGGTGCCGGTGCCGGTGCCCGGCCCGGACGGGGACGGGCCCGCGGCGGCGTGCTGCTGGTGCGGGGCGGTGGCCGCGTACCCGGCGACGAGGGCCGTGGGCACGACGACGGCCACGACGGCGGCCGCGACGAGGGCGAGCCGGAACCGGCGACGGGGGGTGGCGCGGGGCTGCGCTGCGGGCTGTCGGGCGGCGCCGGGTACGTCCTCCGGGGGCTCCGCGGCCGTCTCGGCTTCGGGCTCGACCGGGGGCGGGGGCGGGGGCGAGGGCGCGGCGTCCGCCACGGGCGAGGGCGAGGGCGCGACGTCCGCCACCGCTGCTGCCCCTGCTGCGGTCTCTGCCTCTCCCCCCGCCGCT
Source organism: Streptomyces sichuanensis (assembly GCF_020328095.1). NCBI lineage: Bacteria > Bacillati > Actinomycetota > Actinomycetes > Kitasatosporales > Streptomycetaceae > Streptomyces > Streptomyces sichuanensis. The sequence continues at coordinate 10,786 of NZ_JAIXMK010000091.1, read as the reverse complement.
GCCTCTGCCGGGGAAGCGGTGCCCGGCGCCACCTTCCGCCGCCGGGCGTCGTCGGCGAGGATCCACCGGCGGTGCAGTTCGACGAGCTCGTCCGGCGAGGCTCCGCAGAGCCGGGCGAAGCGCTCGACGGGGGCGTACTCGCCTGGCACGGCGGCGCCGTTGCAGTACCGGTGGAGCGTGGACGTACTCAAGTGCAGCCGCTTGGCCAGGGCTCCGTAGCTCTGCCCCGAGCGGTCCTTCAGTTCGCCGAGCAGTGCGGCGAACGCGTCGATCCCCCCGGCCATGTGGCACCCCCGTCCCGGCACCGCGTTCCAGGGCGCGGCATTCCCCCAGGTCGGACTATATGCAGCCGTTCCAGCGTCCCCAAAGGTCGGGCATCTCTTGCCGCGGAAACGCGCCACCTCACAGGCTGTGGGCACTGCAGACGACAGGAGTTGCCGTGCGGAGCAGGTTCGGCCTTCGCCTCGAAGCCATCGATGTCGTGGCCCTGGGAGTGCTCGCCATGTCCACCGGGACGTTCGTGGCGCTTCTCTGCCACATCTGACACACCCGACGTCCACACCCGACGCGATCTCCGCAAGACGGGGACCCCACCGCGTCCCATGCACCTCGTAGCCCCCAAGAGGAGACACCCATGCGCATCGCCAGCCTCACCGCCTCCGCGGTCCTCACGGCCGCCGTCCTGGCGGTGACCGCCGGCCCGGGCCGGGCCGCTGAGCCCGCGCAGACGACCACGCCCGCCTGCAGCGCGGCCACCACCGAGGTGAGCGTCCAGAACGTCAGCCGTCCGGTCAACCACCAGCTGCTGACCCTCACCAACACCGGCCGCACCCCCTGCCACGCCTACGGTCACCCCTACCTGGGCTTCGACGAGGACCAGGCCGTCACCCGGGTCGTCGACGAGAGCCGGCCGCAGGCGGTGGTCACCCTGGCCCCGGGCGAGTCCGCCTACGCGGGCATCGGCCTCTCGGCGGCGGACGGCAGCGGCACCCACGGCCGCTGGGCCCGCACGCTCAGGGTCTTCCTCGACAACGGCTCCGGCAGCGCCGACGAGCCGACTGTGGTCACGCTCCCCCGGGGCACGTGGATCGACGACACGGCTGCCGTCACCCACTGGCAGGCGGACCCCTCGGACGCCCTGATGTGGTGATCGCCGGGAGTGCCTTGTGGAAGCACTCAGGCGGGCCGGCCGCCCCGGGCGTCGAGCGAGTCCGAAGGTTCGCACCAGCGCACGGCGAGGGCGGCGATGTCGTCGTCCAGACCTTCCCGGTTGTGGTGGAGGAGGTCGCGGTGCAGGGCGTCCAGCAGTGCGCGGGGCGGCGCCGGGGCCTGCTGCTGCATCCAGGCCGCGAGCGGGAAGAACTCGCCGTCGCGGTTGCGGGCCTCGCTGACGCCGTCCGTGTAGAGGAGCAGCTGGTCGCCGGGGGCGAAGTCGAAGGTGTCGATGCTGTAGCGGTCGCCGATCAGGTCCGCGAGGTTGAGGAGCGGCGAGGGGGCGGTGGGCTCCAGGACGCGGAGCTGCCCGTGGTTGAGGAGCAGCGGCGGGGGATGCCCGCAGTTGAGGACCTCGATGCGGCCGCCTTCGTGCGGGATCTCGACGATGAGGGCGGTGGCGAAGGTCTCCATCAGGTCCTCGGGGGGAAACGAGGCGCTGTAGCGGGAGCTGCTGGCCTCCAGGCGCCGGGCGATGCTCCCCAGGTCGGGCTCGTCGTAGGCCGCCTCCCGGAAGGAGTTGACCATCGCCGCGGCCGAACCGACCGCCGGCAGCCCCTTGCCCCGCACGTCCCCGATGAGCAGCCGGACCCCGTACGGCGTCTCGACCACCTCGTAGAAGTCGCCGCCGATGCGCGCCTCCGCCGCGGCGGCGAGGTAAAGGGCCTCGATCTCCACGTCCCGGAAGCGGCGCGGCATCCGGCTCAGCACCACCTGCTGCGCCGCGTCGGCGACGAGCCGGACCTGGAAGAGCGTCCGTTCCCGCTGGAGCCGGGCATGACTTCCGTACGCGGCCGCCACGGTGACGGCGACGATCCCCGAGGCCGTCCACCACGTCCCCAGGCCGGGGAACACGATGCCGAGGCCGATCATGAGGAAGAGGCAGACGGTGCCCAGGAGGACGGTGGGGAGCACGGGCCACATGGCGGCGGCCAGGGCGGGCGCGGCGGGCAGGAGGCGGCTGAAGGCCATCTCCTTCGGGGTGCTGTACGCCAGGCTGGCGATGACGACCGTCAGGACCACCGGGGACATCAGCGTGAGCGGCCCCCGGCCATAGCGACGACGGAGCCGCAGCCGTCCGAGCTTGATCACACCGTATAGCATATCTATATAAACTGGACATAGCCCCCTGGTGGGCCATGGAGGAGCCAAGGCAGACCTTCGCGCGCTTCGACCGCCGCTGCTCCCTACTCGCGGGTTCGCCCCTTCACGCGACTCCTCTGGCGCCGTCCGCGTTCGGTGGCCGGCTCACTCTCCGTATCGGGCTGCTCATCAGCGGTTCTCATGACCGGCGATTGGGCCATCAGGGTGTCGTGGCGGGACGCGGGGTGCCATGGAAGACCTGGCTGGCGTGCCAAGCGCGGTGGGCCGCCGCGACGGGGTCGGCGCCCGGTTGGGGTCCGATGAGCGGGCGGCCAGTGAGCGCTATGACCTGCTCGTGGGCGACGGTGCTGCGGCCGATGAAGCGCTGCGAGACCAGGACGCGGTGACCGTCGCCGATGCCGAGGACGCCTTTGTCGAAGAGCTTGTGGTGCAGCGAGCAGAGGCACAGCCCGTTGTCGACGTCGTCCGGTCCTCCGAACGCCCACCACCGCACGTGCGCGGCCTCCAGCCCGACCGGAACCGCACCGATCCTGCCGTCGTAGCCGCAGAAGGCGCACTGGTACTCGTACGCGGTCAGGACAAGGTCCCGCATCCGCCGATCCCGTTGCTGCCTCCGCACGACCGGGAGTTGTTCGGTCTCCACGGGTTCCAGCCGCAGGCCGACGGCTTCGCACAGCTCGCTGTGGAGCGAGGACGGGAAGTGCAGGTCGAGCAGGACCTGCGCCATCCGGCCGAGCAGCGAGGGCTCTCGCCGCAGCGCCGCCCGCAGGTCCGGGGCCAACCGCCCCGCGGCACCCGCCGCCCGCAGCTCCCGTACGCCGCTGCCCGGGCTGCCCGGTCCGCGATCGGTGTGCACCTCCCACACTCCGTCGCTCACCAGGTGGTGGAAGGGGTAGGCGGGCGTCGTTCTGTTCGGCGGACCGTACTCGTCCAGCAGCCGTTGCAGGTCCTCCTCCACCGAGGCGTACCGAAGGTCGTCAGCGGCGTCCTTCTGAAACCGGCCGAGGGCGTAGAGCAGCAGCAGCGGCTTGTGCGGAGCACGGATGCCGTTCCTGCTCCACTGCCTCAGCTTCGCCGCCCGATCGAGCCAGTCCATGGTCGGTGAGCGTAGTCCGGGCGATTCCATGCCGGCCGACCTGGTCGGCTACAGGGGCATGACCTCGTGAATCCGAGAGGAGGTGAACGCGCGTTTGTCATCGTGCAGATGGCACCAGGCGGACAGGCGGGGCGCGTCGAGTCGACCGACTCGGCTAAGGGCCCCGCTTGTGCCCCGGTGCCCCCTTCTGCGATGTCAGAGGGGGCACCGGGATGTCAGGCGCGGGTCCGGCGGGGCAGCAGGAACATCAGGGCCCACATCACTGCCAGGGCTCCGGTGACGTACCAGATGGTGCCCGTGAAGGCGCTGGTGACGGCGGTGCCGTGGCTGCCGGCCGGGGCGTGGGTGAAGAACACCACGGAGGCCGCGGCGATGCCCAGGGCGGTGCCGAGTTGCATCGCGGTGTTGAACAGCCCGGACGCGGACCCCGCGTCCTCGTGTCCCACCTGGCCGAGCGCCAGGCCGGCGAGCCCGGCGCCGATCATGCCGAAGCCGGCCCCGAAGAGGACCATCGGGGCAACTGCGGCCGCGAACGGCAGACCCGTGCCCTGGGCGGTGATCAGCAGGTGGTAGCCGACCAGAGTGACCGCGACGAGCACGGCACCCGCCTGCGGGACGCGCCGGGCCTGGCGCGCCGCCACCTTCGAGGCGAGCATGGCACCGGCCATACCGCCGACCGAGACGGCGATCGACCCCGGAGCGAACTGCGCCGGAGAAAAGCCCAGCCCCTCCTGCATGAACAGGGTCCAGGTCAGGAGGAACACGCCGGAGACCAGTCCGAAGACCAGCTGGGCGGCCAGCCCGCCGGCGAACGCCTTGCCCCGGAACAGGGACAGCGCGACCAGCGCCGAGCCGCCCTTGGCGGTCTTCGCCCGCTGCTGGGCCACGAAAACAGCCAGTACGACGGCGCCCGCGGCCGGCATGGCCAAGCTCCAGGCCGGCCAGTTCCGCTCGCCGCCGACGGTGAGCGGGTAGGCGATCAGCAGGAGCGCGGCACTCGAGAGCGCCATGCCCAGCGGGTCCAGACGGTGGGCCTGCTGGTCGCGGGACTCCGGAATGCACCGGAGGCCGAGCAGGACGGTGGCGAGGCCGACCGGCAGGTTGATCAGGAAGATCGGCCGCCAGCCGAGGCCGAAGAGATCGGCACTGGTCAGGACGGCTCCCAGGACGGGGCCGAGGACACCGCCGAGCGACATGATCATCCCGTAGAGACCGAACGCCTTGGCCCGCGATTCCCCGTCGAAGGTGACGTGGATCGTGGCCAGGACCTGCGGCACCATCGCCGCGGCAGCCGCGCCCTGAAGGGCCCGGGCGCCGATCAGCAATTCCGGGCCGGTGGCGAGGCCGCACAGCAGCGACGCCAGGGTGAATACACCCGTGCCGACGAGGAAGATCCGCTTACGGCCGTAGAGGTCGCCCAGGCGGCCGCCGGTGATCAGAGCGAGGGCGAAGGTGAGGGTGTACGCGGCCGGGATCCACTGCGTCGCGGCGCTGGAGGCCCCGGTGTCGGCCTGGATCGACGGCAGCGCGGTGTAGACGATCGAGCCGTCCAGCGCGTTCATCAGCTCCGCGATCAGCACCACGACCAAGGTGATGGTGCGGGCGCGGCCCGGCCCGGCGCCGGAGCGCGGCCGTCCGGAGGTATGGGTGTCGGTAGACACGGAACAACAATTCCTGTTCGCATGGTGGGGGAGAGGGGCAAGCCTGGGCATGCCCGTACGGATGCCCGTACGCCTGCTGCGAGCAGGAGCGGAAAAGGGTATGGCGAAGCCCAGGCCATCGGGTGCACCACCGTCGAGGCATGCGTCGGAAGCCCGCTTCAGCGGACAGCCGGAAAGAGCGCCTCAAGACGAGCGGCTACAGGGCCTGGGAGATAAGTCATCACCTCGTGAAACACAACACGGACGAAGCGCGGACGCGCTTCGCAGTCCTCCAGAGTACGGTCGGCGCCAGTCCGTGCAAACTCATTTTCCGACCGCCCTGTCGTCTCGGCATGAAGTCGACCGCAGTGATCGCGATCGACTTCATGAGGATGCGCAGGATGGGGGTGCTCCATCAGTCCTGGGTCCTGGGTCCTGGGCCGCAAGCGGCTGAGCAATCGTTCGCTGTGGTGGCCATAATCCGGGTCGTTGAGAGCGACGGGAGTGAAATCCGTGTGCAGCAGTCGGCGATCGAGTCGGGCCTCAAGGCAACCGACGCAAAGGACACTGTCCTCCACGATACCGGCGCATTGCCATACGCTGTCATGCACCATGTACCACTCGTCCGGACCATCAAGAGGTGCGGTCAGGAAGCCGCAGTCCAGGCAAGGGAACTCGTCCCGCTCGGGGCGACGGCGGTGCCACATGCCCATACCCGCATGGTGGATACGGGCCATCTTCTTGAGGCCGCCGGACCGCTGCCACAGGAAACCTACGCCGAGACGCGGCGCTGCACCTTTCCCTTTTTGATGCAAGAGGTGCACACCTTCATGCGGACAGGCGTGCCGTCCTTGACGGCCCGCACCGGCTGGATGTTCGGATTGAATCGGCGACTCGACCGCCCCTTCACGTGCCGAACCTGGGCACGGAGCCCGGCGCGTGCCACACGCTTTCCGAAGCCCGGCTGCTTTCCGCATACATCACATCGACTGGACACTGCATCTCCCGGTCTGCGGCGCATTTGATCGCCGCTCGTTCCTTTGCTGGTCACGTGCTTCGCTGAACGAGTCCGACGGCTGCGCCACAGTGCACAGACCAACGCGTGTGCCCGCCGGCTTTCCTGCCGATAGCGTGCTGACCAGCTCGTGCAAGGGTGTCAGGCGTGTCCGTGGCTACCGCGGCAATTCCTGAATCAAGGGCGAACTGCATTGCTTTCCGTGCAGATTGCACTTCCGTCGGGGCGCCGTACGGCGTTGCATGGCGCCCCGACCCGCAGACCCGTCGTGGGCGTCAGATCCAGCCCCGGGCGGAAGCCGCACGTATCGTCTCGATGCGGTTGCGGGTTCCGACCTTGCGGTTGATCGCGGCCAGGTTGTTGCGGACCGTGCCCGGCGAGAGGTGCAGGACCTCGGCGATTTCTGTGGGGGTGTGCCCCTGCGCGGCCAGGCGGAGGATGCCGATGTCGCGTCGGCTGAGCGGGTTGTCGGGGGCGTGCAGGGCGTCGGTGACGAGCTGCGGGTCCAGGATCCGGTCGCCGCGGGCCACCTTGCGGACCGCCTCCGCCAGCTCTTTGACCGACAAGCCTTTGCCCAGGACCCCGTCCACCCCGGTGCTGAGGGCAGCCCTGAGGGAGTCGGCCCGCTCCGGCGCGGTCACGATGATGACGCGGCAGCAGGGCAGGGCGGCCTTGAGCTGTGCGGCGACCGTGACCCCGTCCAGTCCCGGGAGGTCGGCGTCCAGCAGCGCGACGTCCGGGCGGGTGCGCAGTGCGCTCGGCACGACTGCATCGCCCCGCGGTACCTGCGAGACCACGCGCACGCCGGGTTCGGACGACAGTACGGCGGACAGCGCCTCGCGCGGCAATCGCAGACCGTCGGCGATCAGCACTCGGATCATGGCGGTGGTTGTTCCTCTTCGAAAGACCTGTCGGCCGGTAGGGCATGGCGGCCAACCAGCCCGGGTCCAGTCCGGAGTTCAGCTTGCGGGGCGGCGCTTGGGCAGCAGGAGCATGAGGGCCCACATCGCCAGCAGGGCGCCGATGACGTACCAAATCGTTCCGGTGAACGCTGTGGTGACCGCGGTTCCCCGGCTGCCCGCCGGGGAGTGGGCGAAGAACACCACGGTGGTCAGTGCCGTGCCCAGAGCGATGCCGAGCTGGGTCGAGGTGTTGAAGACCCCTGACGCGGAACCGGCGTGGTCGCCGTCCACCCGACTGAGCGTCATGTCGGCCAGTGCGGCACCGACCATGCCGAGGCCGAGCCCTACCAGGAGCATCGGCGCCACGGTCAGCGCCAAGGACAGACCGGTGCCCTGGTCCGTGATGATCCACGCATAGCCACCCAGCGAGGCAGCGGCCAGCAGGGCCCCGGCCTGCGGGGCCCGGCGGCCCAGGCGGGCGGCCAGGCTCATCACCAGCCAGGCACCGCCCATTTCGCCGAGGGAGGCCGCCACGAAGCCCAGGGCCGCCTGCCCGGGGGCCAGGGCGAGGCCGTCCTGCATGAACAAGGTCCAGGTCAGGAAGAACACGCCGGACAACAACCCGAAGACGAACTGCGCGGCTAGGCCGGCGCTGAAGACCCTGTCCTTGAACAGTGCGATGACGACCAGCGGGGCGCCGCCCCGTACGGTCCTGGTCCGCTGCTGGAGCACGAAGACGGCCAGGATCACCAGGCCCGCTGCCGGCATGACCGAAGTCCAGACGGGCCAGTGGTGTTCGCCGCCGACAGTGAGGGGCCAGGCGATCAGCAGCAGGCCCAGGCCGGACAGCGCCACGCCCACGACGTCCAGACGCCGGGCGTCGCGGTCCCGGGACTCGGGGAGGTGGCGTAGTCCGAGGAGCACGGCCGCCAGGCCGATGGGCAGGTTGATCAGGAAGATCGGGCGCCATCCGAGGCCGAAGAGATCAGCGCCGGTGACGACGCCTCCGAGGACCGGTCCGGCGACGCTGCCCAGCGACATGATGGTGCCGTACAGGCTGAACGCCTTGGCCCGGGATCCCTCGTCGAAGGTGACGTGCAGGGTCGCCAGGACCTGCGGGATCATGACCGCCGCGGCACCGCCTTGGACGACGCGGGCGGTGATCAGCAGGCCCGGGGTGCCGGCGAGACCGCAGAGCAGCGACGCCGCGGTGAAGACACCGGTTCCGAGCAGGAAGACCCGCTTGCGGCCGTAGAGATCACCGAGACGGCCGCCGGTGATCAGCCCGAGGGCGAAGGTCAGGGCGTAGGCGGCGTGGATCCACTGCACGGCAGCGGCGGAGGCACCGGTGTCGCTCTGGATGGAAGGCAAGGCCGTGTAGACGACGGAGCCGTCGAGGGCGTTCATCAGCTCGGCGACCAGGACGACGACGAGCGTGATGGTGCGGCCGCGGGATGTGCGGCTCTCGGGGGAGGCGGAGAGGAGCGGGGAATGATCGGTGCCGGCGGACACGGAGCAGTTCCTGTTCTGGGAGCAGAATGGGAAAAGGGCAGGCCGGGCGTGCCCGTCCCGCTCACTGCGGCGACAGGAAGAAATGGGTACGACGACGCCCAGGCCGATGGGTACGCCGCTGCTGAGGCGACCGCGCGCTGCCGGGGAAGGGCAGGGGGTCAAGCCTCAGGACTAGCGGCTGTCAGCCTGGGAGATAAGTCATCACCTCGTGACATGTGCGACTGGAGCACGTAGCTCCACGACACTGATCACGCTACTCACGTGGCCGCAGAAGTCGCAATCCATTTATCTGGCCACCGGCCGGAGCGGAGGACCGGCACGGCGCTCCCTGCCTGGTGCTCGCCCTCGGGTCCCCGCTGCCCATGCGGCCGGCCGCAGCCGTCCGGCCGCCTGCCCGTCCGGAGGCGGTGTGGGCGGTCAGGCAGCCCGCGAGCAGTCCGGGCCGCCACCACTGGATCCAGTACGCCGTGCGCGCGAGTGCGTCCAGCAGGCTCCACTCCGGCAGCCGGCGCAGGATCTCCGCCCCCCCGGGTTCAGGTCCGAGGGCGGAACTGCAACCGAAACTGCAACCACGGAACGCCGAAGGCCCCGGCCGGTTTCCCGGTCGGGGCCTTCGGTTCGTGCCCGGTGAGGCACTGGCGGAGGATACGAGATTCGAACTCGTGAGGGGTTGCCCCCAACACGCTTTCCAAGCGTGCGCCCTAGGCCTCTAGGCGAATCCTCCGCCGCAAACAATACAAGACTCCGAGGGGTGCTCGCGAACACGTGCTCTCGGGGAGGGTGGGGAGGGAAGGAAGAGGGGTGAGGGGTGGCCGAGCACCCCCGGCGATCCGCTAGGCTGGGGGCAAGCCCCTCACGTGGCGCTATCTCACCCAACTCCCCCAGGGCCGGAAGGCAGCAAGGGTAAGTGGGCTCTGGCGGGTGCGTGGGGGGCCCTTGTGTTTCCGGGGCCGTTTCCGCGGTGGTTTCCCGGGCCCCCGGGGCCGGGAGAACTGTGAGCGAGACCACTTGTCAGTGGGGCCCGATATCGTCGTAGGTGTGTCGTCCCTCGCGCTCTACCGCCGCTACCGTCCCGAGTCCTTCGCCGAGGTCATTGGGCAGGAGCATGTCACCGCCCCGTTGCAGCAGGCGCTGCGCAACAACCGGGTCAACCACGCGTACCTGTTCAGCGGGCCGCGCGGCTGTGGAAAGACGACCAGTGCGCGCATCCTCGCGCGCTGTCTGAACTGCGAGCAGGGCCCCACCCCGACGCCGTGCGGGCAGTGCCAGTCCTGCGTCGACCTCGCGCGCAACGGACGCGGGTCCATCGACGTCATCGAGATCGACGCCGCCTCCCACGGTGGTGTGGACGACGCCCGTGAGCTGCGGGAGAAGGCGTTCTTCGGGCCCGCCTCCAGCCGCTACAAGATCTACATCATCGACGAGGCCCACATGGTCACCTCGGCGGGCTTCAACGCCCTGCTGAAGGTGGTCGAGGAGCCGCCGGAGCACCTCAAGTTCATCTTCGCGACGACCGAGCCCGAGAAGGTCATCGGCACCATCCGGTCGCGCACCCACCACTACCCGTTCCGCCTCGTCCCCCCGGGCACCCTGCGCGAGTACCTGGGCGAGGTGTGCGAGCGCGAGGCCATCCCCGTCGAGGACGGCGTCCTGCCGCTCGTCGTGCGGGCCGGTGCCGGTTCCGTGCGTGACTCCATGTCCGTCATGGACCAGCTCCTCGCCGGTGCCGCCGAGGACGGTGTGACGTATGCCATGGCCACGTCCCTCCTCGGCTACACCGACGGCTCGCTGCTCGACGCCGTCGTCGACGCCTTCGCCGCGGGCGACGGCGCGGCCGCCTTCGAGGTCGTCGACCGCGTCATCGAGGGCGGCAACGACCCGCGCCGGTTCGTCGCCGACCTGCTGGAGCGGCTGCGCGATCTGGTGATCCTGGCCGCCGTCCCCGACGCCGCCGAGAAGGGCCTCATCGACGCCCCCGTCGACGTCGTCGAGCGCATGCAGGCCCAGGCGTCCGTCTTCGGCGCCGGCGAGCTCAGCCGCGCCGCCGACCTCGTCAACGAGGGCCTCACCGAGATGCGCGGCGCCACCTCCCCGCGCCTGCAGCTGGAGCTCATCTGCGCCCGCGTCCTGCTGCCCGCCGCCTTCGACGACGAACGTTCGGTACGGGCCCGCCTCGACCGGTTGGAGCGCGGCGGCGCCCTCATGGCCGCCGCCCCCGCCGCCGGCCCGGCCATGGGGTACGTCCCCGGGCCCGACGCCCACGTCCAGGCCCCCGCGGCCGCGCCGGCCGGCGCCGGGCTGTCCG
>NZ_JAIXMK010000090.1:0-27173 GCF_020328095.1 Streptomyces sichuanensis | reverse complement strand
CCTACGCCGAGGTCCAGGCCAACTACTGGCCCCGGTAAGGAGTCCGTGTGAACGCGGCCCTGCTCTCGTTCCCGGACGTGGAACGGCTCATCGTCGACAACCTCAAGTACCGGCCGGAGCTGGCGGGGGTGGTCGTCGACAACCGTCCGCCGAGCGGCTTCGACGGCACCCAGAAGGTGGTGCTGGTCTCCCGGACCGGCGGTGCCTGGGTCGACGACCTGCACCTCGACACGCCCCTGGTCGAGTTGGAGGTCTACGGTCCGGACAAGACGGCGGCCCATTCCGTCTCGCTCGCCGTGCGCGCGGCGCTGCTGCAGCTGCGTGGCACCGCCTACGGCACGGCCCTCGTCACCGACGTCGTCGAGACCGAGGCGGTGCGCTGGCTGCCGGACTACAACCGGCCCGCCGCCAACCGCTACCTCACCACGGTGCGCCTCTCGCTCCGCCCGGCGTGAGCGGGCGTTCCTCCCCGCCGCCCGCACCGCACCCCTTCTTCGCAGGCCCTGCCGGAGTCCGGCGGGGCCTTCGTCCTACCCCTGATCAAGGAGAACCCATGCCCGGAATGAACCCGAGCGAGATCCGCGTCGCCGGCACCGGCCGCATCCTCATCGCCAAGGTCGGCACCGACGCCCCCGCCGACACCGCCACCGAGTGGGGCGCCGCCTGGCACGACCTGGGCTACACCAGCACCGACGGCGTGAAGTTCGGCCGCAAGGGCAAGACCGCCAACATCGACACGTGGCAGTCGCTGACGCCGGCCCGCACCATCTACACCGAGCGCGAGCTGACCCTGAAGTTCGGCATGCTGCAGCTCAACGAGGACACGCTGCCGTTCTTCTTCGGCGGCGGCGACGTCGTCGAGACGGCCCCGAACTCGGGCCTGTTCAAGTACGAGATCCAGAGCGACCAGGGCGAGGACGAGCGCGCGCTGGGCGTCGAGTTCAGCGACGGCGCCGAGATCCGCTACCGCTTCGTCGTCCCGCGCGGCCTGGTGACGGTCAGCGACGACGTGGACCTGAACCGCAAGGGTGCGGTGAAGCTGGGCGTGACCTTCACGGCGATGGCCTCGAAGCCGGGCGCTCCGCTGGCGACGTGGCTGATGAAGGACAAGGCGTTCGCGCCGGGCGCGGCCAAGTAGGACCGCCCCTCCTTTCCGACCATCCGAATGGCGGCGCCGCCCCGCTTCCCGCCCCGCCCGGGGCGGCGCCGCACCTTCCCTCCCCTTCTTCCGCAAGGAGCAACAGCATGCCCGCATTCGACGTCAACGCGGCCCGCGCCCAGCGCCTGGAGGCGCAGGGCGCGTCATGGTCCTTCGCCCTGGACGGCGACACCTTCGAACTCCCCACCGAGATCGGCCACCGCACGGCTCGCGCGCTGCGGGAGCTGGACGACAACGACGTGGACGGTCTGCTGGGGCTGCTGCTGGGCAAGGAGCAGTTCGCCCGCTTCCTGGAGCACGACGTGACGATGCAGGACATCGCCGCGATCCTGGAGGCGTACGGCCGGGAGACCGGGCTCGGCCTGGGGGAAGACTGAGCCTCGACGCGTTCGTGGAAGAACACGCCGAGGCTCTGGAGGCCGATCTGCTACGGCATTTCGGCGTCGACCTGCTGGACTGGCACCGCGGGTCGCTGTCCTCCCGGCGGCTCGCGGTGCTGGTGAAGCACATGCCGCGGGACAGCGCCGTCAATCGCGACCTGCACGGCGAAGCCGTGGAGTGGGACTCCTCGACGCATCTGCTGGCGGCGCTGGTGGACCACGCGGCGGTGGCCAACTGGATGACGGCCACGATCAACAGCGGCGAGGACGCCGAGCCGCTGGACTATCCGGAGCCGGTGCCGCGCCCCGGTGATCCGCACGGATCATCGACGGCGCCGGGGGAACCCCTGGTGGAAGAAGACGTCCATCGGAATCCGGGGAACGAAGAACTCTTCGCCTTCTTCAGCTGAGCCGTCGAAGGCTCAGAGGGAAAACAGGATGACGAAGGGCAGGATCATCACATTCATGCCCACCAGAAGAAGAATTCCGCAGCCCAGGTCGCGACGCGCCGGTGATTTTTTTCCGAGTTCGATCTCGGTGCGCGCCCTCCGGTGGGGGGATTTCGGATCGTAAACGATCCGCACCTCTTCATCGTCACTTGATATACGTCCGTCCGCCAGCGGACTCCGATAAGAGACGCGTTCCCCCTCCAGCGTCATGAAATGGAAGTATTCGGACACTCTTCCTTCGGACCACGATGCGCCGGTACACACAGCGGTCACTGTTGTCCCGCACCTGCGGAGCCGACGGTCCACCAGCAAGGGGTAGACCCCGAACGGCACGATGAATACAGCCGTCGGCAAGAGCATCACAAACCCGTAGGAAAGCCACGCCCACCCGTAGTCATCAATAAGCCATCGCAACATAGCTCTCCCCCTGGCCACCCGATGTGACCAAAGCGTAAAAATAACACGCAACCGGCTGGGCGATCAAGAAGAAACGACCCCTAGACAGGTCACCCAACAGCGACCCAGGTGAGGTAATGGCTGTCGATCCCGGACCCCTCGTCCCCGACTATTTCGGCGATAAATTCGAAGACCCGGCCAAGCAACACAGCGACTACAGCAAGAAGATCAACGACCTCAGCTTTACGGTCAACAAGGTCGGACTCACCGTCAATGGAATGACGGCAACCCTCAGCACGATGAGCGGATCCGTCACCGCTCTGAGTGGAAGCGTCGAAGGCCTGAAGGTCTCCCTGGGCCTGGTGGCCATGGGCGTCACACCGATTAAATTCGACGCAGCCGCACTGAAGGTCGACGAAAAGGGAATCGTTTTCGCCGGAAAGCAGAAATGGACCTGGCCGCACGCCCGGGACGCCAAGCAGAAGCAGGAGGCTGCCGACAAAAAGGCTTCCAAGACTCACGGCCGGGTCGAGAAGGCCAAGGAGACCGCCACGGCGAGCGTTGAGCGAGCCCGGCTGAATCCACGGGACGCCGAGGCCGCGAGAAAAGCTCGCCAAGATATTGCCGCCTTCAAGACCGCTTACCGGAACGCAAGGTCTGATATCGAGCGTGCAAAGAGGATGCGAGCCGAGGCGGACGAGGCGGAAAAGGCTACAAAAAAGAGTCGGGAAAAGATCCAGCGGGACATGCAGGACTACAGCAGGGCTGCCCAGAACCTGAACAGGACAGTCGACCGTCTCAGCCGCAGCCTGGCCGGAGGGTGAAAGCTTTGCACCATTCTTTCCGTGGCCTGCTCGTCGCGAATTTCGGATCGGATAGGACATGTCTCTAGTTCAGTCCCTCGGTAGAGCTTCGGGCTCTCTCCGAGGCTTCAAAACCACCATCGACGCCGCCGGCAAAGCCGCCGGCACGCTCGGCCGGCAGGCCGGCACCGCCCACACCAACGTCGGCAGGATCAAGAACTCCGCCCAGCAGTCCGCCCGCGAGCTCAAGGGCATGAAGACCGCCGCCGATCAGGCGGCCCGGTCCGTGGCGAAGGCCGGAAAGGAGGCCGGCAAGGGCGGTACGTCCATGGGGAGGTTCCAGGGCGGGCTCAAGAAGGCCGACGGGGGGTTCAAGGGGCTCAACAAGTCCATGAAGGGCAACGTCATCGGGATGTTGCTCGAACTCTTCGCACCGCTCATCGAGAAGGTCGTCACCATGGCGTCCAAGTCGAAGGCGATGCAGAAGATCATGAAGGTCGCCTTCGACGTCATCGGCAAGGTCGTCGACACCGTCATGAAGGCCATCGGCCCGCTGATGAAGACCACCGGCAAGATCATCTCCAGGGTGTGGGACGGCATCAAGGCCGCCATCCTGCCGATCGCCCTGTGGATCGGCTCCGCGATCCCCGGCGCGTTCAACACCGTCAAGGACGCGCTGTCCAGCGCCTGGAGCGGGCTGTCGTCCTTCGCCGGAGGCGTGTTCGACGGCATCCTCTCGGCCGTCAAGTCCCCGCTCAACGCCGTCATCGGCCTGATCAACTCGGCGATCGGCGCCCTCAACGGCATCAGCGTCACGATTCCCGGCTGGGTCCCCCTCGTCGGCGGCAAGACCTTCGGCGTCAGCATCCCGCGCATCCCGATGCTCGCGGAGGGCGGCATCGTCGCCCCCCGCAGCGGCGGGGTGCCGGCGATCGTCGCCGAGGCGGGCGAGCACGAGGCGGTCATGCCGCTGTCGAAGCTCGACCGGCTGCTGACCCGCACCGCGGTCGAGGCCCGGCTCCAAGCGGCCGGCGTCGGCGGCGGCCCGGCCGCCGGGTTCCACATCGAGAACTACTACGCCACCCCGTCCTCCACCCCGCGGGACACCGCCCGGGCGCTGATGTTCCTCGCGAAGGCCCGCGGCTAGGCCCACCGACCAGAAGGAGGAACTCCGCATGGCCGCCGCAGCAGCGCTCCCCGGAATCCCGAGAAACCCGAGAATCCCGAGAAACCCGCTCGCCGACTCCGCCGGCGCGTTCCGCACCTTCGGCTCGGCGCTCGGCCAGGCGGCCCGCTCCGTCCGTACCGTCCAGAACGCGGTCGAGAACGCCGCCCGGGCCGCCGACCGCATCAGGACGTCCACCGGCCGGGCCGGCACGGAAGCCAAGCGGTTCGGTACGCACGCCGGGGCCGCCGGACGCGCCGCCCTGGCCGTCGGCAAGCAGGCCGGCACCGCCCACACCGGACTGCTCAGGACGAAGACCGGCGCACAGCAGTCCGCCCGGCTGCTGAAGAACATCAACCGCCAGGCCACCGCCTCGGGCACGGCCATCGCCCGCACCGGCACGTCCGCAGGAATCCTCGGCAAGTTCACCGGAATCCTCGGCGGCAGACTCAAACTCGCCAGCGGCATCATGACGGCCGTCAACCTCGTGATGAAGACGAACCCGTTCGTCCTCGTCATCTCCCTCCTCGCCCCCTTCGCCACCGAGCTCATCGACTTCGCGATGGACTCGGAGCTCGGCCGGCAGGTCGTGGAGACGGTCTTCGGGCTCGTCGAGACGTACTTCACCACCGCCCTGACCGTCGTCGTCCCGGTGATCACCGGCTACCTCGCCACGGTCAAGGGCGTCTGGAAGGGCATCGAGAGCGTCGTCAAGCCGGTGGTCAGGTGGGTCACCAAGGACATCCCCGGCGGCTTCCGCAAGGTCGGCTCCGCCATGGAGAAGGCGCTCCACGGCATGGGCGACTTCCTCAGGACCGGGTTCCAGATGGTCACCGGTGTCGTCAAGGGCCCCCTCAACGGGCTCATCGCCTTCGCCAACTGGGTCATCGACGGCCTCAACAGCCTCAGCTTCAGCATCCTCGGCAAGCACTTCGGCGTCGACCTCCCGAAGATCCCGATGCTCGCCGCAGGAGGCGTCGTCAGCCCCCGCGACGGCGGCGTCCCCGTGATCCTCGCCGAGGCCGGCGAGGCCGAGGCGGTCCTGCCCATGCCGAAGCTCGACCGGTTGCTGGCCCGTACGGCCGAGGCCGCCCGGCGCGCCGCCCCCGCGCCGGCGGCGGCCCGCATCGGCACCTACCACGAGCCCGAGGGCCGCGGCGCCCACGCCATCGCCTCGGACCTCCTCTTTCTCGCCGAAGCCCACGCGCGGACGGCACGGAGCCCGGCGCACTGACCAGCCGGTCCGGCGCACAGCCGCGCAGGCGACCCCTACACACGGAGGTGAGGCCCACCCATGCCCACAGCGACACAACCCGACACCGCGACCGCTCCCCCCGGCTCACAGATCACCCAGGACGGGCAGATCGAGTGGGCCGGGCTCCTCATGGGCCCCGGTACGCCCTACCAGATCGACGCCAAGGGCCTGACCGGCTGGGACGACCTGCCGGACCTGGACTCCGCCGACGTGGCCAGGCCCGACCAGCACGGCTCCTGGCCCGGCGCCCAGTGGGCCAGGCCGCGGACGGTCTCCGCGACCGTCTGGCTGCTGCCGGACCGCCCCGACCAGGCCCGGGCCGTCGCCCAGGCGTTCCGCGCCGCCACGGCCGTGCACAGCGGCGAACAGTGGCTCGCCGTGCGCCTGCACGGCCAGACCCTCGCCTGCCGGGCGCGCGTCGACCGCCGCGTCGTCCCGACGGACCGCACCTACGTCACCTACGGCATCGCGTCCGTCTCCCTCCAGTGGCTGTGCACCGACCCCCGCCGCCTCGGCATCACCGAGCAGCAGGGCCGGACGCCACTCCCCGCGTCCGAGCCCGGTCTGCTGTGGACGCCGGACGGCGGCCTGGAGTGGCCCCTGGAGTGGGGCGCCGCCGGCAGCACCGGAGTGATCACGGCGGTGAACGAGGGCGACGCCCCCGTCAGCCCCGTGATCGAGTTCCGCGGCCCGGTCGGCCTCCCGTCCCTGACCCGGCTCGGCGACGGACGGCAGCTGGAGTACGACATCCAGCTCGCCGAGGCCGACGTGCTGACCGTCGACACCACGGACGGAACGGTCCTGCTCAACGGCACCGCGTCCCGGCTCTACACCGCCACCAACCGCTCCACTCCCGAGCAGCTGTTCCAGCTGGAGCCGGGCGCCACCTCGCTGGCCTTCCGCGCCGGCCCCGACTCGACCGACCCGCGCGCCTCGGTGACCGTCCGCTGGCGCGACGCCCACTGGTGAGCCACCGACCCGCCGCCCATCCCCACCACCTTCCTCGGAGGACGAGATGAACAACGTCCGCAGCGCATGGCTGCTCAACCGCACCGACGCCGGCGGGGGCCAGACCCGCGTCGACACCCGGCTCGCCCCGCTCGGCACCATGGCCCCGGAGGGCGTACTGGCCACCCGGGACGGCGTGATCCCCGGCGCCCAGAACGGCCTGCGCGCCCTGGACGGCCTGTACGTCTCCGGCGACCAGGGCATGACGGGCAAGGTCACCCCGGGCCGCGCCGTCGTGCAGGGCACCGAGCCGGCCGGCTCCTACCCCGTCGCCGTGACCGACTACGTCCCCCTCACCTTCGCCGACGGCGACCCGAACAACCCCCGTGTGGACCTGGTCGTGCTGCGCGTCTACGACGCCCAGCAGGACACCTCCAACCGCACCGAGGCCGTCGTCGAGATCGTCCAGGGCGTGCCGGGCACCAACCCCGCCGCGCCCGCGACGCCCCGCGCGGCCATCGCCCTCGCCGAGGTCACCGTCCCCGCCGGGGCCTCCGCCGGCAAGGGCGGCATCAACTGGGACACCGTCCGCGACCGGCGCAGGGCCACCGTCGCCGTCGGCGGCATCATCCCGCGCGGCTGGGGCCAGAACTTTCCCGGCGGCTACGTCGGCCAGTACCGCGACACCGGCACGAGCCTGGAGCGCTGGGACGGCACCCAGTGGAAGCCGTACCCGGAGCCCCGGGCGGTCTGGCGGGACTACACGCCGGAGTGGGGCGCGGACAACGGTCCGGCGCCGCGCATCGGCAACGGCGCGCTGTCGGGCCGCTACCTGCACGACGGCTCCGTCGTGCACTTCACCGCGGGCCTGAGGATCGGTTCCACCACCAACTGGGGCGGGGCCGGGAAGAACGGCAACTGGTGGCTGTCCCTGCCCGTCCGCCCGACCGGGCCCGCCATCAACGGCCACCTGAAGGCCCGCGTCGACAACGGCTACTACCACGGCGGCTGCTTCCTGGAGGCGTCCCGGCACGTCAACGGTTCCGCCTGCGGCTGGACCTCCAACAACGGCGACGGCACGCCGTCCGGCGGCTGGATGGACGCCGACTGGCCGCGGTCCGTCGGCGAGGGCAACTGGTTCACGGTGTTCGGCACCTACGAGGCCGCCGAATGACCACGGGCCCCGGGCCCGCCTACCGCGCCCTGTTCTGCGATCTGCGCACCGACCAGGTCGTCGACGCCCTGCCGCTGACCGGCGTCGAGTTCGACGACTACATCGGCAAGACCGGATCGCTGCGCGCCACGGTCCCCCTGCCGGACCGGGCCCTCGCCCAGCGGGCCCGGTCCGCGCTCCGGCCCGGCCGCACCGCGGTCTGGCTGGAGCGCGGCGGCGAGATCTGGTGGGGCGGCATCCTCTGGACCTGTACGCCCTCCGGCGACGAGCAGGGGCGGATGACGGCCGAGATCCAGGCCGGGACCTTCGACTCGTACCTCGACCACCGGATCCTGTCGAGCGGCTTCGAGAGCAAGGACGTCGACCAGTTCGACATCGTCCGCGGCCTCTTCGACCACCTCCAGGCGCAGCCCGGCGGCGACCTCGGCATCGAATACGGGAACGAGATCTCGGGCGTCCGGCGGACCCAGAACTACGCCTACACCGATGTCGCCCGGGTCCGCGAGATCCTCGACGGCCTCGCCGCCCAGCGGGACGGCTTCGAGTGGCGGGTCCACTGCTACCGCGACCCCGTCAGCGCGCGGCGCGTAAAACGCCTCCAGCTCGGCCACCCGAGGATCCGCGTCGGCACCCAGGACATCGTCCTGGACCGGCCCGGTCCGCTGCTGTCGTACAGCCTGCCGAGCGACGCGACCCTGCAGTCCAACGTGTGGGTGGCCCGCGGCAACTCGGCGAACCGCAACCAGGCCGCGGACTCGGTGCCGACGATGTCGGAACGGAAGGTCTCGGTCGACGACCTGAACGCCGGCTGGCCACGGCTCGAAGGCACCTCCGACCACAGCTCGATCAGCGACCGGGCCACGCTCAACAGCCTGGCCGACGCCGAACTCGCCCGCTCCCGGCACCCCCAGCTCATCCCCGAAGCCACCATCCGGATCGACGGCCGGATGACGCCCGCGCTCATCGGCGCCACGGTCCGGCTGCGCATCACCGACCTGTGGCACCCGGAAGGACTCCACGCCCGCTACCGCGTCGTCGGCATGACCGTGTCGCCGCCCGAGCGCGCGAAAGCCGAGACCGCCAAGCTCTACCTGGAAGGACTCTGATGGCCGCCATCCCCCTCGACATCCTCGACCGCATCCGCGACCTGGAACGACAGGTCCGCGCACTGATGGGCAGCGCCAACACGCGCCCCAAGATGGACGAGATCCAGGGCGGCCGGGTCGTCATCGGCGACGGCGGCTCGCTGACCGTGCGCACACCCGAGGGCAAGGACCTCGCCTACATCGGGCGGGTGTTGCCGGACCGGGAGGGCGGCCAGTACCAGCAGGGCTTCGTCGTCCGGCGCGACGACGGGACCGTCGCGCTGTCCGTCTGGACCGGCGACCCCAAGGACCTGCCCGTCCAGCCCATCCGGATGTGGGACGCCAAGGGCAACATCATCTTCGCCGAGGACGCCAGGAACTTCGGCCTGGCCAAGCCGTACATCCCCTATCCGCTGCCCACGCCCGAGAACACCGGCAGGTGGGAATCCACCGGGTCCACCAGCTGGACGACCCTGTACAACGGCAACGCCATCGTCCAGCACCCGAGGCTCTACTGCCTGATCGCCGCGACCACGGGCGGCGAGGTGCGCCTGCTCGTCAACGACCGGCAGGTCGGCCCGACGTCGAAGAGCGGCACGCTCGAATTCAACGAGTACATCGGCGCGGACTACGACAGCCACATCACGTTCAAGATCCAGGCCCGCGCGTCCGGCGCCAACAACACCGTGTGGGTATCCCCCCGCGCCCTGTACGGCGGTCCCTCCTAAAACCCACGGACACGTACACCCGAGCGAAGAAGGACACGTTTCGTGCTACCCAGCGCCATACCCACCGTCACCGTGACGGCCCGCTACCTGTCCACCGACGGGCACGCGCTCGCGGGCAACGTCACCTTCGAACCGCCCCCGCTGCTCACCCACAGCGAGAGCGACGTCATGCTCGGCGGCCCCATCACCGTCTCCCCGGACGCCGACGGGCGGATCAGCGTCACGCTGCCCGCCACCGACACCCCGGGCATGAACCCCAAGAACTGGGCCTACACCGTCACGGAGAGGCTGTCGGGCCTGCCCGCCCGCGCCCCGTACAAGATCCTGCTGCCGGCCGCGCGACCGAAGGTGGACCTGGCCGACATCGCCCCCAGTGATCCCGGCACCCCGGACTACGTCCCGGTCGCCGGACTCCCCGGCCCGCCCGGGCCGCCCGGCCCCGCCGGCGCCCCCGGGCCGGTGCGCTCCGTGAACGACCACACCGAGGCCGAGATCCGGCTCGACGCCAAGGACGTGGGCGCCGTGCCGGTCACCGGGGGCACGGTGACCGGCACGTTCACCGTCCGCGGCAACGGCAACGGCGCCGCCCTGGACGTCCAGGACACCACCGGCGCCAGCCGGGTGCGGGTCGACTCCGCCGGTGGCCTCGTGGCCAGCGCCGACGCCCGCTTCACCGGCAACGTGCAGATCGGCGCCACCGTCGCCGACAGCGCGGGCGGCCAGGCCGTGCTCGGCATGAAGAACGTCACCGCCGTGCCCACGGGCAAGCCCACCGACGGCATCGTGCTGTACGCCAACGGCGGCGTCCTGGCCTACCGCAAGCCCGACGGCACCACGGTCACGCTCGACGAGCGCGCCGCGGGCGTACGGTCCGTCAACGGCTACAGCGGCATCGTGAACCTCACCGCCGCCGACGTCCGCGCGGAACCCGCCGGCCGGTCGGTCCTGCTCGCGGGCGCGCAGACCGTCGAGGGCGCGAAGACCTTCACCACCGCGCCGTCCGCCACGGTCGACCCGACCGCCCCGGAGCACCTCGTCCGCAAGTCCTACGTCGACGCCGCGGCACGCTCCGGCAACTGGGCACCGTCCGACCTGGGCTTCATCGCCTGGACGTTCGACCCCGGGCTGGGCGACGGCAAGAGCCCCATCAACTCGGGGACGCCCGGCGACATCCCGGCGAGCGGACGCATCTACTACAGCGCGGTGATCCTCCGCTCGGCGGCCACCGTCAAGGAGATCTGCGTCCAGACGCTCGGCTACTCCGGTGCGTCGGGCGGGATCGGGCCGGGATCGTTCGCGGGGCTCTACGACGCCGCCGGCAAGCGGGTCGGGCAGAGTGCCGACCTCAGCATGGTCTACCCCGAGGCGCACGACATCGGCGGCATGACCTCGTTCCTGCCGCTGACCGCACCGGCGACGCTCCAGCCCGGCATCTACGTCGTCGCGCTGCTGCTCAACTACTCCAACTCGTCGAACGCGCCCCGGATCATGACCGGCAACGGCGGCTACGACGTCCCGGGCCGGTTCGGCCGCCCGGGAACCGTCCCCCGCACGGTCATGTCGCCCACCAAGGCCAACACCGCACTGCCCACCGACGTCGACTGGGCCAACGGAACCATGGCCCTGGGCACCCGGTACTGGTTCGCGCTGGCCTGAAGAGTCCCGCCCCGCCCCGCACAGACAAGGAACCCCCATGGCCATCGACTGGATCCCGCTCACCCCCGTGGCACCCATGCACGGAAACCCCCTGGCACGCGTCGTCGGGGACCGCGTGGAGTTCGCCGGACACCTGCAAGGCAGGTTCCAGGTCGCCACCCCGCTGCTCACCCTGCCCGAGGGCATGCGCCCGGCGGGACTGCAGCGCGTGCTGTTCACCGCCAACGTGGGGGCCCACAACCCCTACGGCGCGGCGCAGTTCTACATCCACCCCGACGGAAACGTCTATCTGGCGACCTACCCCGAGTACCTCGGGCAGGGCCCCGAGCAGACGGTCCTGCTGAGCGACTCCTTCAGCACGACGGCGCCCGTGTAGCGACCCCCGTCCCGCCCTCACCATCCGTGCCCCGGGCCGCCCAGCGGCCCGGGGCCCTCGCATGTCTGGAGCGACTTCCATGGCAACTCCCCTCTCCGCAGACCAGTTCGTCGCCGCCCTGGAGGCCGAGGGCGTCACCGTCGTCGAGACCGGTGACTGGCGCGAGCACAACCGCAACCACAAGGGCGCCTGGGGCCCCGTCAACGGCGTGATCATCCACCACACCGTGACCTCCGGCACCGACTCGTCCGTCGAGCTCTGCTACGACGGCTACGAGGAGCTCCCCGGCCCGCTCTGTCACGGCGTGATCGCCAAGGACGGCACCGTCCACCTCGTCGGCAACGGCCGCGCCAACCACGCGGGCACCGGCGACGGCGGCGTCCTGGACGCCGTGGTCAACGAGGCGCGCCCGCCGCGGCCGACCTCCAACGACACCGACGGCAATGCCCACTTCTACGGCTTCGAGTGCATCAACCTCGGCGACGGCGACGACCCCTGGCCGGACGTCCAGCTGGAGGCCATCGAGCGGGTCTCGGCCGCCCTGTGCCGGGCGCACGGCTGGGGCGCGGCCTCGGTCATCGGCCACAAGGAGTGGACCGACACCAAGATCGACCCGGTCGGCTTCGCCATGGACGACCTGCGCGACGCCATCGCCGCCCGCCTCGGCGGCGCCCCGCAGGAGCCGGCCCCGCACGAGCCGGACCCGCAGGAGCCGCCCACCCCGCAGCCCGTGGCGGCCTACACCGTCCAGCCCGGCGACACCCTCCACGCCATCGCCGAGTCCCACGCCACCACCGCCGCGCAGCTCGTCTCCCTCAACGACCTCACCGACCCGGACGTCCTCCACCCGGGCCAGGAGCTGAAGGTCCCGGCCGCGGGCAACGCCCACGAGCCGTTCCCCGGCGCCGACTTCTTCCGCGCCGGCCCCGACTCCCCCGTCGTCACGGCCATGGGCCACCGCCTCGTCGAGGAGGGCTGCTCCGCCTACGCCCAGGGGCCGGGACCGCGCTGGACCGAGGCCGACCGGCAGTCCTACGCGGCCTGGCAGCGCAAGCTCGGCTTCGGCGGCTCCGACGCCGACGGCTGGCCGGGCCGCACCTCCTGGGACGCGCTGAAGGTGCCGCGCAGCTCGTGAAGCACCGTCGCCCCCTCCCCGAAAGGAGCCCCGCCTTGACCGAGACCACCCGACGGACCCTGCGCACGGTCCTGCAGGCGGCCGTCGCCCTCGCCGTCGTCCTCCCGGCCGTCGTGGAGGCCGCCGGTATCCCGGCGACCCTGCCCTGGGTGGCCGGCGCCCTGGCCGCGGCCGGCGCCCTCACCCGCGTCATGGCCGTGCCGGCCGTACAGATCCTGCTGCCCACCTGGCTGCGCACCGACCCGCCCGGGCAGCCCGCGCAGGCCGTCGCCGCCCTCACCGCACGTGACGGACGGGAGCTCCGCGCCGCCTGCGAGGAGCACGAGGACTGCGCCGCCGACCGGGGCCGCGCATGAGGGACTCCGAGACGCACCACACCACCCCCGCCACGGTCGCCCTGGAGCTGGAGCGGCTGCGCGGCACCATGGAGGCCGGCTTCGCCCGCGTCGACGGCTCGCTCGCCCTGCTCGTCCAGCGCAGCGACCAGACCGACAAGCAGCTGGCCGACCACGAGGCCCGGCTCGACGCCCTGGAGCGCCACCGCTGGCCCCTGGCGAGCGTGGCCGCCCTGACCGCCCTCGCCGGGGTGGTCGTGGCGGCCCTCCAGCTCGCCTCCCGCTAGGAACGCCGCAGGGCGGCCACCCCTGATCGGGGTGACCGCCCTGACGAGCGTGTCGCAACGACTACTGGTTGTACGGACCGTAGTCGTAGTCCTCCAGCGGGACCGCCTGGCCGGAGCCGGTGCCGAAGGGCGAGTAGTCGATGTCGTCGTAACCGACGGCCGAGTACATCGCGGCCTTCGCCTCCTCGGTGGGCTCCACCCGGATGTTGCGGTAGCGGGACAGACCCGTACCGGCCGGGATGAGCTTACCGATGATGACGTTCTCCTTGAGGCCGATCAGGGAGTCCGACTTGGCGTTGATCGCCGCGTCGGTCAGAACCCGGGTCGTCTCCTGGAAGGACGCCGCCGACAGCCACGACTCGGTCGCGAGCGACGCCTTGGTGATACCCATCAGCTGCGGACGGCCGGAGGCGGGGTGACCGCCCTCGGTGACCACACGACGGTTCTCGGACTCGAAGCGCGAGCGCTCCACGAGCTCGCCCGGCAGCAGCTCCGCGTCGCCGGACTCGATGATCGTCACGCGGCGCAGCATCTGCCGGATGATGATCTCGATGTGCTTGTCGTGGATCGACACACCCTGCGAGTTGTAGACCTTCTGGACCTCGCCGACCAGGTGGACCTGGACGGCGCGCTGGCCGAGGATGCGCAGGACGTCGTGCGGGTTGGTGGCACCCACGGTGAGCTTCTGGCCCACCTCGACGTGCTCGCCCTCGCTGACCAGCAGACGGGCTCGCTTGGAGATCGCGTAGGCGGTCTCGTCGGAGCCGTCGTCCGGAGTGACGACGATCTTCTTGGTCTTCTCGGTCTCCTCGATGCGGACGCGGCCGGCCGCCTCCGAGATCGGGGCGACACCCTTGGGCGTACGGGCCTCGAAGAGCTCGACGACACGGGGCAGACCCTGGGTGATGTCGTCACCGGCCACACCACCGGTGTGGAAGGTACGCATCGTCAGCTGGGTACCGGGCTCACCGATGGACTGGGCGGCGATGATGCCGACCGCCTCACCGATGTCCACCAGCTTGCCGGTCGCCAGCGAGCGGCCGTAGCAGAAGGCACAGGTGCCGACCGCGGACTCACAGGTGAGGACCGAACGGGTCTTGACCGTCTCGACGCCGTTGGCGACGAGCTGGTCGATGAGCACGTCACCGAGGTCGACGTTGGCCGGCGCGATGACCTTGCCGTCGACGACGACGTCCTCGGCGAGCATGCGGGCGTACACGCTGGTCTCGACGTCGTCCGTCTTGCGCAGGACGCCGTCCTCGCCGCGGACGGCGATCGCCAGCTTGAGGCCACGGTCGGTGCCGCAGTCCTCCTCGCGGATGATCACGTCCTGGGAGACGTCGACCAGACGACGGGTGAGGTAACCCGAGTCGGCGGTACGGAGGGCGGTGTCCGCGAGACCCTTACGGGCACCGTGGGTGGAGATGAAGTACTCCAGCACGGAGAGACCCTCACGGAACGACGCCTTAATGGGTCGCGGAATGGTCTCGTTCTTCGCGTTCGACACCAGACCACGCATACCGGCGATCTGCCGCATCTGCATCATGTTTCCTCGGGCACCCGAGTCAACCATCATGAAGATGGGGTTCGTCTTGGGGAAGTTCGCGTTCATCGCCTCGGCGACCTCGTTGGTCGCCTTGGTCCAGATCGCGATGAGCTCCTGCGTGCGCTCGTCCTTGGTGATCAGACCGCGCTCGTACTGCTTCTGGACCTTCTCGTCCTGCGCCTCGTAGCCCGCGACGATCGCCTTCTTGGCCTCGGGGACCACGACGTCGGAGATGGCCACGGTGACACCGGAACGGGTCGCCCAGTGGAAGCCGGCCGCCTTCAGGTTGTCGAGCGTCGCCGCCACGATGACCTTGGGGTAGCGCTCGGCCAGGTCGTTGACGATCTCGGAGAGCTGCTTCTTGCCCACCGAGTAGTCGACGAACGGGTAGTCCTCGGGCAGCAGCTCGTTGAAGAGCGCGCGGCCCAGGGTGGTGCGCAGGCGGAACGAGTCGCCCTGCTGCCACTCCGGCTCGCCCTCCTCCGCGACCGGCGGGGTCCAGCCACGCGGCGGGACGGTGCCGATCGGGAAGCGGATGTCGACCTTCGCCTGGAGCGAGAGCTCACGGGCGTCGAACGCCATGATCGCCTCGGCGACCGAGCCGAAGGACCGGCCCTCACCGATGACCTTGCGCTCTTCCTCGTCGGTGGTGAGGAAGAACAGACCCAGCACCATGTCCTGGGTCGGCATGGTGACCGGACGGCCGTCGGCCGGCTTGAGGATGTTGTTCGAGGACAGCATCAGGATGCGGGCCTCGGCCTGCGCCTCCGCGGAGAGCGGCAGGTGGACGGCCATCTGGTCACCGTCGAAGTCCGCGTTGAACGCGGTGCAGACGAGCGGGTGGATCTGGATGGCCTTGCCCTCGACCAGCTGCGGCTCGAACGCCTGGATGCCGAGGCGGTGCAGCGTGGGCGCACGGTTCAGCAGCACCGGGTGCTCGGCGATGACCTCTTCGAGGACGTCGTACACGACGGTGCGGCCGCGCTCGACCATGCGCTTGGCCGACTTGATGTTCTGCGCGTGGTTCAGGTCGACCAGGCGCTTCATCACGAACGGCTTGAAGAGCTCCAGCGCCATGGCCTTGGGCAGACCGCACTGGTGCAGCTTCAGCTGCGGACCGACGACGATGACGGAACGGGCCGAGTAGTCGACGCGCTTACCGAGCAGGTTCTGACGGAATCGACCCTGCTTACCCTTCAGCATGTCGCTGAGGGACTTCAGCGGACGGTTGCCGGGGCCCGTGACCGGGCGACCACGACGGCCGTTGTCGAAGAGGGCGTCGACCGCCTCCTGGAGCATCCGCTTCTCGTTGTTCACGATGATCTCGGGGGCACCGAGGTCGAGCAGACGCTTCAGACGGTTGTTGCGGTTGATCACACGGCGGTACAGGTCGTTCAGGTCGGAGGTCGCGAAGCGGCCACCGTCCAGCTGCACCATCGGACGCAGGTCCGGCGGGATCACGGGGATGCAGTCGAGCACCATGCCGCTGGGGCTGTTGCGGGTCTGCAGGAAGGCGGAGACGACCTTGAGGCGCTTGAGCGCACGGGTCTTCTTCTGGCCCTTACCGGTCCGGATGATCTCGCGGAGGCGCTCGGCCTCCTCGTCGAGGTCGAAGGACTCCAGGCGCTTCTGCAGCGCGGCGGCGCCCATCGCACCCATGAAGTACGTGCCGAAGCGGTCACGCAGCTCGCGGTAGAGCAGCTCGTCGCCCTCCAGGTCCTGGACCTTGAGGTTCTTGAAGCGGCTCCACACCTCGTCGAGGCGGTCGATCTCGCGCTGCGCACGGTCGCGCAGCTGCTTCATCTCACGCTCGGCGCCCTCGCGCACCTTGCGGCGCACGTCGGCCTTGGCGCCCTCGGCCTCCAGCTCGGCCAGGTCGGACTCGAGCTTCTTGGCGCGGGCCTCCAGGTCGGCGTCGCGGCGCTGCTCGATCTGCTGGCGCTCGACGGAGACGTGGGCCTCCAGCGAGGGCAGGTCGCGCGTGCGGCGCTCGTCGTCCACCCACGTGATCATGTAGGCGGCGAAGTAGATGACCTTCTCAAGGTCCTTCGGGGCGAGGTCGAGCAGGTAGCCCAGACGCGACGGGACGCCCTTGAAGTACCAGATGTGGGTGACGGGAGCGGCGAGCTCGATGTGGCCCATCCGCTCGCGGCGCACCTTGGCGCGGGTGACCTCGACGCCACAGCGCTCACAGATGATGCCCTTGAAGCGGACACGCTTGTACTTGCCGCAGTAGCACTCCCAGTCCCGGGTCGGACCGAAGATCTTCTCGCAGAAGAGTCCGTCCTTTTCGGGCTTCAGGGTGCGGTAGTTGATGGTCTCCGGCTTCTTGACCTCGCCGTGGGACCAGGTTCGGATGTCGTCCGCGGTCGCCAGGCCGATCCGCAGCTCGTCGAAGAAGTTGACGTCGAGCACTTGTCGTCAATCCCTCTTTCAGGGGTCGTGCCCTCTCGCGCTAGCGAGGTATGGGCTCTACATCAGTGGTCTGGGGGTCCGGGGACGGTGGGGGGGCTTCCGGGGAAGCCCCCCCACCAGACCCGTCAGACCTCTTCGACGCTGCTCGGCTCGCGCCGGGACAGGTCGATACCGAGCTCCTCCGCCGCGCGGAAGACGTCCTCGTCGGTGTCCCGCATCTCGATGGACATGCCGTCCGAGGACAGCACCTCCACGTTGAGGCAGAGGGACTGCATCTCCTTGATGAGCACCTTGAAGGACTCGGGGATGCCGGGCTCGGGGATGTTCTCGCCCTTGACGATCGCCTCGTAGACCTTCACTCGGCCGGTGACGTCGTCGGACTTGATGGTCAGCAGCTCCTGGAGGGCGTACGCGGCGCCGTAAGCCTCCAGCGCCCACACCTCCATCTCACCGAAGCGCTGGCCACCGAACTGAGCCTTACCACCCAGCGGCTGCTGGGTGATCATGGAGTACGGACCGGTCGAACGGGCGTGCAGCTTGTCGTCGACCAGGTGGTGCAGCTTGAGGATGTACATGTACCCGACCGAGATCGGGTCCGGGAACGGCTCGCCGGAGCGGCCGTCGAACATCCGGGCCTTGCCGGACGGGAGCACCAGGCGCTCGCCGTCGCGGTTGGGGATCGTGGACTCGAAGAGACCGGCGATCTCGTCCTCGCGGGCGCCGTCGAAGACCGGGGTCGCGACGTTGGTGCCGGCGGCGACGTCGTCGGCGCCGATCGCCTGCAGGCGCTTCATCCAGTCCTCGTCGCCCTCGACCTTCCAGCCGCGGCTGGCGAGCCAGCCGAGGTGGATCTCAAGGACCTGTCCCGGGTTCATTCGGGACGGGACACCGAGCGGGTTGAGGATGATGTCGACCGGGGTGCCGTCCTCAAGGAACGGCATGTCCTCGACCGGCAGGATCTTGGAGATGACACCCTTGTTGCCGTGACGGCCGGCGAGCTTGTCACCGTCGGTGATCTTGCGCTTCTGAGCGACGTAGACGCGGACCAGCTGGTTCACGCCCGGGGGCAGCTCGTCGCCCTCCTCGCGGTCGAAGACGCGGACGCCGATGACCTTGCCGATCTCGCCGTGCGGCACCTTCAGCGAGGTGTCACGGACCTCACGGGCCTTCTCACCGAAGATCGCGCGGAGCAGGCGCTCCTCCGGGGTCAGCTCGGTCTCACCCTTCGGGGTGACCTTGCCGACCAGGATGTCACCGGCCACGACCTCGGCACCGATGCGGATGATGCCGCGCTCGTCGAGGTCGGCGAGGACCTCCTCGGAGACGTTCGGGATGTCCCGGGTGATCTCCTCGGGGCCCAGCTTGGTGTCACGGGCGTCGACCTCGTGCTCCTCGATGTGGATCGAGGAGAGGACGTCGTCCTGCACGAGGCGCTGCGACAGGATGATCGCGTCCTCGTAGTTGTGGCCCTCCCACGGCATGAACGCCACGAGGAGGTTCTTGCCGAGCGCCATCTCGCCCTCGTCCGTGGACGGACCGTCGGCGAGCACCTGGCCGGTGACCACGCGGGCGCCCTCGTCCACGACGACCTTCTGGTTGAAGGACGTGCCCTGGTTCGAGCGGGAGAACTTGGCGACGCGGTAGGTGTTGTACGTGCCGTCGTCGTTGGCCACCGTGACGTAGTCGGCGGAGACCTCCTGGACGACACCGTCCTTCTCGGCCTTGATGACGTCGCCGGCGTCGACCGCACAGCGGTACTCCATGCCGGTGCCGACCAGCGGGGCCTCCGCCTTGATCAGCGGAACGGCCTGGCGCATCATGTTCGATCCCATGAGCGCGCGGTTGGCGTCGTCGTGCTCAAGGAAGGGGATCATGGCGGTCGCGACCGACACCATCTGGCGCGGGGAGACGTCCATGTAGTCGACGTCGTCGCCGGCGATGTAGTCGATCTCGCCGCCACGGCGGCGGACCAGCACGCGGGCCTCGGCGTAGCGCATGTCCTCGGTGAGGGGCGCGTTCGCCTGGGCGATGACGAAGCGGTCTTCCTCGTCGGCCGTCAGGTAGTCGACCTCGTCGGTGACGACGCCGTCGACGACCTTGCGGTACGGGGTCTCCACGAAGCCGAACGCGTTGACGCGGCCGTAGGAGGCGAGCGAGCCGATCAGACCGATGTTCGGGCCTTCAGGGGTCTCGATCGGGCACATGCGGCCGTAGTGCGACGGGTGAACGTCTCGGACCTCGAAGCCGGCCCGCTCACGGGAGAGACCACCCGGGCCCAGCGCCGAGAGACGACGCTTGTGGGTCAGACCCGACAGCGGGTTGGTCTGGTCCATGAACTGCGACAGCTGGCTGGTGCCGAAGAACTCCTTGATGGAGGCGACGACCGGCCGGATGTTGATCAGGGTCTGCGGCGTGATCGCCTCGACGTCCTGGGTGGTCATCCGCTCGCGGACGACGCGCTCCATACGAGCCAGACCCGTGCGGACCTGGTTCTGGATGAGCTCGCCGACGTTGCGCAGACGACGGTTGCCGAAGTGGTCGATGTCGTCGGTCTCGACGACGATCGAAGTGCCGTTCTCGCCGACCGTCTCCAGCTCACCGGCGTGCAGCTTGACCAGGTACTTGATCGTCGCGATGACGTCGTCGACGGTCAGCACACCGGCGTCGAGCGGGGCGTCGGCGCCCAGCTTCTTGTTGACCTTGTAGCGGCCGACCTTCGCGAGGTCGTAGCGCTTGGGGTTGAAGTAGAGGTTCTCCAGCAGCGTCTGCGCGGCCTCACGGGTCGGCGGCTCGCCCGGACGCAGCTTGCGGTAGATGTCGAGCAGCGCGTCGTCCTGGCCCTGGGTGTGGTCCTTCTCCAGGGTGGCGCGCATGGACTCGTACTCGCCGAACTCCTCCAGGATCTGCTCGGTGGTCCAGCCGAGAGCCTTCAGGAGGACGGTGACGGACTGCTTGCGCTTGCGGTCGATGCGGACACCGACCATGTCACGCTTGTCGACCTCCATCTCCAGCCAGGCACCCCGGGAGGGGATGATCTTGGCGGTGAAGATGTCCTTGTCGGACGTCTTGTCGATGGAGGAGTCGAAGTAGACACCCGGCGAACGGACCAGCTGCGAGACGACGACACGCTCGGTGCCGTTGATGCAGAAGGTGCCCTTCGGCGTCATGAGCGGGAAGTCGCCCATGAAGACCGTCTGGGACTTGATCTCACCGGTCTCGTTGTTCGTGAACTCGGCCGTGACGAAGAGCGGGGCCGCGTACGTGAAGTCGCGCTCCTTGCACTCGTCGATGGAGTTCTTCGGGGGCTCGAAACGGTGGTCGCGGAAGGTCAGCGACATCGACCCGGAGAAGTCCTCGATCGGGGAGATCTCCTCGAAGATCTCCTCCAGACCGGACTTGGTGGGGACGTCCTGACCGCTGTCCAGCGCAGCCTCGACGCGAGCCTTCCATGCGGCATTGCCGAGCAGCCAGTCGAAGCTCTCGGTCTGCAGCGCAAGGAGGTTCGGAACCTCAAGAGGCTCCTTGATCTTCGCAAAGGAGATGCGCAGCGGGGCGGTGCTGGCGCCGTTGTTCGTATTGGCGGTCGAGGCGTTGCGCGAGGCGGCCAAGAGGGGGTCCTTCCGAGGGCTCGGACTCACTACGCGCGTACCGGTCCCACTCCGTACATAGGAGAGAAATCCCAGCTCAGGGGGTTTCCATCAGCTGTGCTCGGAAGTGGGCATGCCCCTGGTGACGGGCAGGGAGCAGCTAACAGGCAGCGCAAAGGGTCAGTGTAGCCACTTGGCCCACTGATGTCCAGAGCGGATTTCCCGAGACCGGTGCGATACCAATCTCTCCCTCCGGGATCCTGTTGTTCCTCAGCGCCTGGCGCCCGTCCGACGCACGCCGTGCGCCGGAAGCGCATGACGATACTTCCCTCTCCGCCATCGATCCATGCCTCGGACGGAGGACCGATGTGCGACGCGTCCGGGACGCGTCCTGAGAATCGCGCGCGGCGTGCCGTTCGTCAAGGCCCCTCGGCCCCGGCCGCCTCCCGTAACGGGGCGTCTGCGGCCTTCCGGCCGCCTCTGAGCAACGAAGATCACCATACTCGCCCCCGGCGCCGGGTGCGCGCATCCGTTCCGGGAACGCCCAAGGGCGACCACCCGTGTGGGTGATCGCCCTTGAGTTCGCGGCAAGCGTCAGGACGCCCGCCGTAGAGGAGTCAGCAGACTCCGTGAGGTCACTTGACCTCGACGGAGGCGCCGGCGCCCTTGAGGGCCTCGGCGGCCTTCTCCGCGGCGTCCTTGGCAACCTTCTCCAGGACCGGCTTCGGGGTGCCGTCGACGAGGTCCTTGGCCTCCTTCAGACCCAGGGAGGTCAGCTCACGCACGACCTTGATGACCTGGATCTTCTTGTCGCCGGCGCCGGTGAGGATGACGTCGAACTCGTCCTTCTCCTCGGCGGCCTCGGCGGCACCACCGGCGACACCGCCGGCCATGACGACCGGGGCGGCGGCGGCAGCGGTGACGTCGAACTTCTCCTCGAAGGCGGAGACGAACTCGGCCAGCTCGATGAGGGTCATCTCCTCGAACTGCGAGAGCAGCTCGTCCTTGGTCAGCTTCGCCATGATGGCGGGTCCTTCCACTAAATCGGCAGGTGCCGGGATGTACATGTCGGCGGGCGGACGGCCCGCTACGACCGCCGCGTCAGGCAGCGACGGTCAATGCGCGAGCCGAATTACTCGGCACCGCCCTGCTCGGCCTGCTTGGCGCGGAGCGCGTCCACGGTGCGGACGAGCTTCGTCGGCAGCGCCTGGAAGAGCGAGGCAGCCTGGGACTGCTTGCCCTTCATGGCACCGGCCAGCTTGCTGAGCAGAACCTCGCGGGACTCGAGGTCCGCAAGCTTCTTGATCTCGTCGGCAGACAGAGTCTTGCCGTCAAGGACACCGCCCTTGATGACGAGAGCGGGGTTTTCCTTGGCGAAGTCACGGAGACCCTTCGCCGCCGTGACCGGGTCACCGGTCACGAAGGCAACAGCGGTCGAGCCCATGAGGTGCTCGTCCAGCTGGATCCCGGCCTCGTTGGCCGCAATCTTGGTCAGCGTGTTCTTCACCACGGCGTAGTGAGCGTTGTCACCGAGCGACCGGCGCAGCTGCTTGAGCTGCGCGACGGTGAGCCCGGTGTACGAGGTCACAACAGCGGCGTTGGAGCTGCGGAACTTGTCCGCGATCTCCTCGACGGCTGCGACCTTGTCGGGCCTCGCCATGAGCCTCGGCCTCCTTCCGGGTGATTCGGACCGCATAGGCGCGAGAAGGGACCTGGGCAAAACGAAACGCCCCGGCGCAGGCGCTCGGGGCGTGACTCGACCATGCCGACGCAATTCTCTTGCGCCTCGATGGGAGTGCAACCACAGTCACCTGCGCAGGTCGCCCGCAGCTAGCGGATCCTTCGGCCACCACACCTCCGGGAGGAGGTACAGCAACGACCAGCGGTCTTTGGCTTCTGAAGGAGATTACGCGATGGGTGCACAAGGATGCAAATCGAGCCGGGCCCCGCACCTTCGGAAAGGTGCGGGGCCCGGCCCAGGGTTCACGCCGACGCGCTACGAGACGGTCCTCAGACGGTCTCGTCCTCCACGAGGAGGTTGCGGGTGCGGTTCGGGTCCAGGGCGATGCCGGGGCCCATCGTGGTGGTCAGGGTCGCCTTCTTGACGTAGCGGCCCTTCGCGGCGGACGGCTTCAGACGGAGGATCTCCTCCAGCGCCGCGGCGTAGTTCTCGACCAGCTTGGTCTCGTCGAACGACACCTTGCCGATGATGAAGTGCAGGTTCGAGTGCTTGTCGACGCGGAACTCGATCTTGCCGCCCTTGATGTCCGTGACAGCCTTCGCCACGTCCGGGGTGACCGTGCCGGTCTTCGGGTTCGGCATCAGACCACGGGGACCGAGCACGCGGCCGAGGCGGCCGACCTTGCCCATGAGGTCCGGGGTGGCGACGACGGAGTCGAAGTCCAGACGGCCCTTCGCGACCTCGTCGATCAGCTCGTCGGCACCGACGATGTCGGCGCCCGCGGCACGCGCGGCCTCGGCACGGTCGCCGGTCGCGAAGACCAGGACCCGGGCGGTCTTACCGGTGCCGTGCGGAAGGTTCACGGTGCCACGGACCATCTGGTCGGCCTTGCGCGGGTCGACACCCAGACGCAGGGCAACCTCGACGGTCGCGTCGAACTTGACGGAGGTGGTGTCCTTCGCGAGACGGACGGCCTCGAGGGGAGCGTAGAGGCGCTCCTTCTCGATCTTGGCGTCCGCAGCGCGGAGAGTCTTGCTGCGCTTCACTTCTGCTCCTGAAAGGGTTGAGCGTGGAGTCGTGGTCCGGGCCAGCGCCGGCCCTGCCACTGAAAGGTCAAGCGGGGACTTGATCAGCCCTCGACCGTGACGCCCATGGAACGGGCGGTGCCGGCGATGATCTTCTCGGCGGCGTCCAGGTCGTTGGCGTTCAGGTCGGGCATCTTGGTGGTGGCGATCTCGCGGACCTGCTCGCGCGTCAGCTTCGCGACCTTGGTCTTGTGCGGCTCGCCGGAGCCCTTGTCCACGCCCGCGGCCTTGAGGATCAGCTTGGCGGCCGGCGGAGTCTTGGTGACGAAGGTGAAGGAACGGTCCTCGTAGACCGTGATCTCCACCGGCACGACCATGCCACGCTGCGACTCGGTCGCGGCGTTGTAGGCCTTGCAGAACTCCATGATGTTGACGCCGTGCTGACCCAGCGCGGGGCCGACCGGCGGCGCCGGGTTGGCGGCACCAGCGCTGAT
This sequence comes from Streptomyces sichuanensis, assembly GCF_020328095.1. Taxonomy (NCBI): domain Bacteria; kingdom Bacillati; phylum Actinomycetota; class Actinomycetes; order Kitasatosporales; family Streptomycetaceae; genus Streptomyces; species Streptomyces sichuanensis. The sequence continues at coordinate 3,094 of NZ_JAIXMK010000090.1, read as the reverse complement.
CTGGAGCTTGATAAGCCCCGTGACCTTCTTCTTCTTGGGAGGCATTGCTCTCTCCGGGTCCTAGTGAGAGTTTTTTTGCCTACGACACACTGCGCGCAGGCATACCGCACCACGATAACGGGTATCGCGGCCGGGCCAAAACCGACAGGTCAGACAGGCTGCGAGAGCCGGTCTGACCTGTTCGGAAGCGTTTGCCGGGGAATCCCGGCGAAGATCAGTTCTTCTGGATCTGGTCGAAGCTGAGCTCGACCGGGGTCTCGCGACCGAAGATCTCGACGAGGCCCTTGACCTTCTTCGAGTCGGCGTTGATCTCGTTGATCGTGGCCTGCAGCGTCGCGAACGGACCGTCCGTGACCGTGACCGAGTCGCCGACCTCGAAGTCCAGCACCTGGACCTCGACCTTGCGGCTGGGGGCCGGGCGGCCCTCGGCCTCGGCGGCCTCCTTGGCGGCCTTCGCCTCGGCCTCGGGGGCGAGCATCTTGACGATCTCGTCCAGGGTCAGCGGGTACGGGTCGTAGGCGTTGCCGACGAAGCCGGTGACGCCCGGCGTGTTGCGGACGACGCCCCAGGACTCGTTCGTCAGGTCCATGCGCACCAGCACGTAGCCGGGGAGCTTGTTCTGGCGGACGGTGCGGCGGTCGCCGTTCTTGATCTGGACGACCTCCTCCTGCGGCACCTCGGCCTGGAAGATGTAGTCCTCGACGTTCAGCGAGACGGCGCGCTGCTCAAGGTTGGTCTTCACGCGGTTCTCGTAGCCCGCGTAGGTGTGGATGACGTACCACTCGCCGGGCAGGCCGCGCAGCTCGTCGCGGAGCGCGGCGACCGGGTCGACGGGGGCCTCCTCGGCCTCTTCGGCCTCGTCACCGGCGAGCTCGTCCTCGCCCTCGACACGGAGCGCGGCCTCCTCGGCGGGCTCGCCCGCGGCGGCTTCCTCCGCGTCGAACTCGTCCACGCCGTCGGCGTTCTCGGGGATCTGCGTCTCGGTGTCTTCGCCGACCTCTTCCGAGTCAGCCGGAGCCGGAGCGTCCACGTCGGCCTCCGTCGCCTCGACGGGCTCGGCGGCGTCGTTCAGGTTCGGGTCAGACACTTGGCTGCTTCTTCCTGGCTTCAAGGGGTGGAACGAGCGAAGAGGCGGCTCTCCGGAAAGGCCGCCTTACGCGCGGGACCGGGCTCAGCCGAAGACGTACTTGACGGCCTGCTCGAACCCATAGTCAATCACGGTCACCAGACCGATGACGATGACAACAAAGACGATCACCACAGTGGTGTACGTCGACAGCTGGCTCTTGGAGGGCCAGACGACCTTGCGGAGCTCTGCGACGACCTGGCGGTAAAAAAGTGCGAGGCGGCCCAGAGGGCCCTTCTTCCCGCGCTTTCCGCCACGGCGGCCCTTCTTGGTGGCCACCTCGTCCTCAGGACGACCGCTCTCAGGCGTCGCGGTGGAGCCAAGGGCTTCCGTCACTACGTCCTCACCTGAATCCGGGTCGTGGCCGTGCCGCGCCCGGTTGAGCCGCACGGCGGTGCATTTCAGTACGTACGCACGCACGCACCCAGTGTGATGCGTGTAGCAGGGCCGAAGGGACTTGAACCCCCAACCGCTGGTTTTGGAGACCAGTGCTCTACCAATTGAGCTACGACCCTTTGTGGTTCCCCCAACGTACCGCATCCGTCCGGGTGCACGGTGTGCATGCATCGGGCGGATTCGCCGGTGAGGGCCAACGACGGATGAGTGTACGTGGTCCGGACGCCGTCGTCGAACAGCCATGGGCGCCGCGTTCCCGAAAGGGGCCGCACAAGGGCCTCCCGGGGCCGCCGGAAGACCCCCCGGACCGGTCCGTGAAACCAATGTGCCCGCCTCCCGCGAGGTCTGCGACGATGCCCTCATGAGCGCTGCCACTCCTCCCGTGTCCCCCGCCCAGTCCCCCACCGAGCGCCGGGTGTCGGCCCGCATCGGGTCCATCTCCGAGTCCGCCACCCTGGCCGTCGACGCCAAGGCCAAGGCCCTCAAGGCGGCCGGCCGTCCCGTCATCGGTTTCGGCGCCGGCGAGCCCGACTTCCCGACGCCCGGCTACATCGTCGAGGCCGCCGTGGAGGCATGCCGCAACCCCAAGTACCACCGCTACACGCAGGCCGGCGGACTGCCGGAGCTCAAGGCGGCCATCGTGGCGAAGACGCTGCGCGACTCGGGCTACGAGATCGAGGCGTCGCAGGTGCTCGTCACCAACGGCGGCAAGCAGGCCATCTACGAGGCGTTCGCCGCCATCCTCGACCCGGGCGACGAGGTCATCGTCCCGGCCCCGTACTGGACCACCTACCCCGAGTCGATCCGGCTCGCGGGCGGCGTGCCGGTCGACGTCGTCGCCGACGAGACCACCGGCTACCGGGTGTCGGTCGAGCAGCTCGAAGCCGCTCGCACCGAGCGGACCAAGGTGCTGCTCTTCGTCTCCCCCTCGAACCCGACCGGCGCCGTCTACACGCGGGCCCAGGTCGAGGAGATCGGCCGATGGGCCGCCGAGCACGGCCTGTGGGTGCTCACCGACGAGATCTACGAGCACCTCGTCTACGGCGACGCGGAGTTCTCCTCCCTGCCCGTGGTGGTCCCGGAGCTGCGCGACAAGTGCATCGTGGTCAACGGCGTCGCCAAGACGTACGCGATGACCGGCTGGCGCGTGGGCTGGGTCATCGGCCCGCAGGACGTCGTGAAGGCGGCGACCAACCTGCAGTCGCACGCCACGTCCAACGTGAGCAACGTCGCCCAGGTCGCGGCGCTGGCCGCCGTCTCCGGCGACCTGACGGCCGTCGAGGAGATGAAGGTCGCCTTCGACCGCCGCCGCCGCACCATCGTGCGCATGCTCAACGAGATCGACGGTGTCGTCTGCCCCGAGCCCGAGGGCGCGTTCTACGCCTACCCGTCGGTCAAGGGCCTGCTCGGCAAGGAGATCCGCGGCAAGCGCCCGCAGAGCTCCGTCGAGCTGGCCGCGCTGATCCTGGACGAGGCCGAGGTCGCGGTCGTCCCCGGCGAGGCGTTCGGCACGCCGGGCTACGTGCGCCTGTCCTACGCGCTGGGTGACGAGGACCTCGTCGAGGGCGTCTC
>NZ_JAIXMK010000009.1:0-103358 GCF_020328095.1 Streptomyces sichuanensis | reverse complement strand
CGGCCATGCACTGATAGGGGAAGACGGACGGCGGCGGGAAAGGTACCTCGGTACCTTTCCCGCCGCCGTCCGTGGTTCACCTGGGGTTCAGATGTGGGCCGCCCCCGCTCCGGCCTGGGCGTTCGCCCCGCGTTTTGTGAAGACGGCCACACCCGCCGCCACCAGTGCGACGCAGCCGGCGACGGTGAATCCGGTGGTGACCGCGGACACGAACGTGTCGTGCGCCACGCCGGAGATCTTCGCCGCGAGCTCCGGCGGGGTGTTCGGCGCGACGGGCGCGACGCCGACCTCGACGGCGTCGGCGACCTGGTCCGCCTGGTCGGGTGCGAGGAGGGGCAGCCCCGCCGCCGCCCACTTGTCCGGCAGCAGGTCGCTCACGCGGGCGGCGACGACCGCGCCGAGCACGGCGGTGCCGAGCGAGCCGCCGACCTGCATGGCCGCCTGCTGGAGGCCGCCGGCGACGCCGGCGTGCTCCAGCGGGGCGTTGCCGACGATGACCTCGGTGGCGCCGACCATGACGGGCGCGAATCCCAGGCCGAGCAGCGCGAACCACAGCGACAGCGGGCCCGTGCCGGTGCCGGGTTCGAGGAAGGCGAGTCCGAAGCAGCCCGCCGCGGCGAAGAGCATCCCGGCGACGAGGGGGATGCGTGGCCCGATCCGGCTGATGAGGGCACCGGCCAGGGGCGAGGAGACGATCATCATGCCGGTGAGCGGCAGCAGGTGCAGGCCGCTGTTCACCGGGGACATCCCGTGCACGTTCTGCAGGTAGAAGGTGACGAAGAACAGGCCGCCCATGAAGGCGAAGGCCATCAGCACCATCAGCACCGTGCCCGCCGTCAGCGGCAGGGACCGGAAGAGGCGCAGGGGCAGCAGCGGCTCGCGGCAGCGGTTCTGCCAGAGGGCGAAGAGGACGAAGCAGAGCAGCGAGGCGCCGAGGAAGAGCAGGGTCCGGGTGTCGCCCCAGCTCCAGTCGGTGGCCTTGATCAGGGCCCAGATGAGGCAGAACATCGCGGCGGACAGCAGCGCGATGCCCAGGACGTCGAAGGACTTGGGGGCCTCGGCGGGACGGTGGTCCTTGAGGATGAGCACGCCGAGGACGACCGCCGCCGCGCCCACGGGCACGTTGATGAAGAAGACCGACTGCCAGTTGACGTGCTCGACGAGCAGACCGCCGACGATGGGGCCGCCGGCCGTGGACGCGCCGATGACCATGCCCCACATGCCGATCGCCATGTTGAGCTTCTCCGCCGGGAAGGTGGCGCGCAGCAGGCCGAGCGCGGCCGGCATGAGCAGGGCGCCGCACAGGCCCTGCAGCACCCGGAATCCGACGACCGTCGACACGCTGCCCGACAGCGCGATGAGTCCGGAGGAGAGGGCGAAGCCGGTGGTACCGATGAGGAAGATCAGGCGGTGGCCGAAGCGGTCGCCGAGCTTGCCCGCCGTGATCAGCGCGACGGCGAGGGCGAGGAGGTAGGCATTGGTGATCCATTGCACGTCGGCGAGCGAGGCGCCGAGGTCCTTCTGGATGGCGGGGTTGGCTATGGCGACGATCGTGCCGTCGAGCGCGACCATCATCACGCCTATGGCGACGGTGATCAGCGTCGGCCAGGGACGGCCCCGCAGTCCTTTCCCGGGTCCGAGGTCCGGCGTCGCGTCGGCGACGGTGGTCTGAGTCATGGGACCGAGATTATGGCAGCCTCTGCCAATTGACAATGCGATTCAACCGTCGTTGGCTGACACTTTGGCCATGACTATTCTGAGCAGCGCAAAACAGTGAAAGAGGCGGGGCGATGCAGGCGAGCGAAGGTGCCACGGGGCTGCGGGAGCGCAAGAAGCGCCGGACCCGGGACGCCCTGATCAGGTCCGCCCTGGAGCTGTTCGCCCATCAGGGGTACGAGGGCACGACGGTCGACGAGATCGCCGCCGCGGCGGACGTGTCGCAGCGCACGTTCTTCCGCTACTTCGCCAACAAGGAGGAGGTCGCACTCTCCGTCCAGGAGATGGTGGAGTCGCACTTCTTCGCCGCCGTGTGCGAGCGTCCGGCCGCCGAGTCGCCGCTCACCGCCCTGCGCGCCGCGGTGCTGTCCTCGTGGGACACCATCGAGGAGGCCATCGAGTCGGTGGTCCCGCTGGAGCTGCACGTGCGCACCTTCCAGATGATCCAGTCGACACCGCAGCTGCTGGCCGCCCACCTGCGCCGCGGCATGGAGCTGGAGGACCGGCTGACCCGGGAGATCACCCGCCGGGAGGGCCTGACCGAGCAGGATCCGCGGCCGCGGATCCTGGTGGCGGCGTTCAGCGGGGTGATGCGGGCGAACGGCAAGCTGTGGGCCGGCGTCGCGGACGGCGACATGAGCGAGCTCAAGCGGGCAACGGCCGGCTATCTGGACCAGATCGGACCGGCGCTGGCGGAAAACTGGCGATCTTGAACGGAAGTCACGCAAGTGCGCCCCATTACCGCTGATCCAAACGTGAGTTAGCTCACCGACTTCCCGGATGCAAGCGAGTTTCTCCTAGGGTGGTCGGCGGTGACTTCCTTCCCGGAGCTCGGCTCCCCCTCCATCCCCTGGACGAACGCGGCCACGGTCTGGCGCGCACTGCTCGCGCTGGCCGTGGTGTTCGTCATGCTGGCCACGACCGGATGGACGGCCGTGAGAGGCCAGCAGACGGCAGCCGACCCCCGGGCCGCCGCACTGAAGGCGTGGCTGCACGGGTCGATAGGCGGCGTGCCGCTGCCCTCCCCGCGCGAGGACGCCTCCACTGTCGCGCGCTTCTTCGCCTCGCTGCCCGGCGCCCAGCGCGACCGGCTGGCCGACCGCTACCCGCTCGTCGTCGGCAACCTCGGCGGCGCCCCCGCCGAGCTGCGCTACCGCGCCAACCGCGCCGCCCTCGCCCAGGCCCGTACGGCCGAGGAGCGCCGCACCCACGACGGCGGGCTCACCCCCGCGGGCCGCTACGAGGCGACCCGGCGCATGCACCGCTTCGAATCGCTGCTCGGCGAGGGCCGGCAGATCCTCGCCTTCGACCCCACCGGGCCCGGCCGGGTGGCCGAGGTCTTCGGCGACCTCGACCGGGCCGAGCGGGTCTCCGTCGTCGTTCCGGGCGTCGACACCAACGTGCTGACGTTCGAGAAGACCCAGCGCGCCTACAGCGCCCCCGTGGGCATGGCCCGTTCCCTCTACGCCGCCGAGCGGAAGGCGAGCCCCGCCACCGGGACGGCCGTCATCGCCTGGGCCGACTACACCTCGCCCGTCGGGGTCGGCATGGACGCCGCCACCGGCAAGCTCGCCGCCGAGGGGGCCCTGCGGCTGCGCAAGACGGTGCGGGAGCTGCCCGGTGTGTCCAAGGTCTCGCTGTTCTGCCACAGCTACGGCTCGGTGGTCTGCGGCGTCGCCGCCCGCGACCTCTCCCCGCGCGTGACGGACGTGGCCGTGGCCGGCAGCCCGGGCATGCGCGCCGATCACGCCTCCGACCTGCACACCAGCGCCCGGATATGGGCCATGCGCGATGCGGACGACTGGATCCAGGGCGTGCCGCACATGGAGGTCGGCGGCCTCGGGCACGGCGCCGACCCGGTCTCGCCGGGCTTCGGGGCGCGGCTGCTGTCCGCGGCCGACGCCCGCGGTCACGCCGGTTACTTCGCCCCCGGCACCACCAGCCTCGCCAACTTCGCGGGGATCGGAGTCGGCGCCCCCGCCTCCGTTCGTTGCGCCAGGGACGGCAGTGACTGCACGGAGGATCTGGGTCCGGCGGACGGGGCCGCCGCGGCTTGACGCGCGTAGCGTCACGAGGGGGGACGGGCGGACGGCCGCCGCATACGATGAGCGGCATGGGTGATGTGCTGGCCGGTTTCCACGCCGTCTGGGAGTTCGACACCGACTCCGTGCTCATCCGCTTCGAACGGGGGATCCGCACACCGAAGCTGCTCCAGGTGCTCGGCGAGCGGCGCATCCCCTACGAGGCGCTCGCGGCAGTCGAACAGGCTCCGGGGAAGCACGGGACGGTGGTGCTGCGCGCCGTGCCCAGACCCGGCGCCGATCCGCTGACCGATGCCGCCGACGGCCAGCTCAAGGAGGGCTGCGACCCGTACCGGCTGGTGCTGCCGGCCGAGCGCGAGCTGCTCGCCGAGTACTACGCCGAGCGGATACGCGCCGAGCTCGGCCCCGCCGCCGGCGAGCCGGCCGAGCGACACCTGGTGGCGGCGCCGACGCCGCCGCTGTCCTTCAAGGCGTACGACGGCAAGGCGTCCTTCGACGGCCGGGCCGTCTCCTTCCGCTGGTTCTGGACCGGCGCCTCCTCCGCCAAGTGGAAGGCCGGCGACCAGCGCTTCGGCATCGACGAGCTGACGGGCGTGGACTGGCGCTCCCCCGACGCCCTCGGCGGCCACCTGCGGCTCGTGCGCCGCGGCGCGCCGGCCCGGCCGGGCGCCGCCGACCAGGACCCGGCGGCCGTCGTCTTCGGCATGGGCTACGGCCTCGTCCACGAGTCGCTGCCCTTCGCCGCGGCGGTGCTGGCGGCCGTGCGGGCGAAGGCTCCCGCCCTGGCCTGCGACCCGGCCCGCGCCCACGCCGTGCCCGCCGCCCGTCCCGACCCCGGCGCCGTCGCCGACCGCATCCGCCACCTGGGGGAGCTGCACGATGCGGGGCTGCTGACGGACGAGGAGTTCACCGCGAAGAAGGCCCAGCTGCTGGCCGAGCTGTGAGAGACCGCCGGGGGTGATACCGGGGTATGACCTCCGGACCGGCACCCCGGGGTGACGTTTTCGCTGGTCGGTCCCCCTACGCTGACCACGTCATGCCTTCCTCACCGCTCCGCCGGGTCCGCGCGGCGCTCGCCCCCGCCGGGCGGCCCGAGCCGCTCCTCGGCCACTCCCGCCGCCGCTTCGTGCGCCGCCTGCCGTACGTCGTCGCGGCGCTGTTCATCGCCATCCTCCTCCCGTCCGGCACCATGGTGCTCGGCGACGAGTACGGGCTGAACTCCGATCTCGCGCTCCTGCTCTGCCTCGTGCAGACCGCGCCACTGCTGCTCGCCGTGCGCCGCCCCCTGGCCGCCTGGGCGGTGGCCTTCACCGGCCACGTCGCCGGCGCGGCGGCCCTGCTCACCGTGCCGGCGGCCAAGGGCTGGGCCTGGCCGTGGACGCCCGGGGGCATCATCGGCATGCTGCTGCTCCTGCTGGCCCTCGGCCTGCGCGAGCGGCCCCGGGTCCTGGCCGCGGCCTGGGCGCTGACCGGAGCGGCCGGCCTCCTCTTCGACAGCCTCGACCCCGGCCGCAGCAACGGCTCCTGGCCACTGCCCGTCATTCTCGGCGGCATCCTGCTCGTGGTGACCTACCTGCTGCGCGAACGCGGCCTGGCCCGGCGGGCGCTGGCCGAGCAGGAGACCATCAGCGAGGCCGAACGGGCCCACCGCACGCTGCTGGAGGAACGCGCCCGCATCGCCCGCGAGCTCCACGACGTCGTCGCCCACCACATGTCCGTCATCACCGTGCAGGCCGACAGCGCCCCCTACCGCATCGAGGGGCTGCCGGACGCGGCGCGCGAGGAGTTCGGTGCGATCGCCGCGACGGCCCGGGAGTCCCTCACCGAGATGCGGCGGCTGCTGGGGGTGCTGCGCAGCGCGGAGACCGGCGGCGAACGCGCCCCCCAGCCGGAGCTCGGGCGCCTGCCGCAGCTGGTGGAGGCGACCGTGCGGGCCGGGGTGCCGGTCGAGCTGACGATGCCCCCCACGGACGCGGCGCTGCCGCCGGCGGTGGACCTCTCGGCCTACCGCATCGTGCAGGAGGCGCTGGCCAACGTGGTGCGGCACGCGCCGGGCGCGGCCACCCGGGTCTCGGTGTCCGCCGGTCCGGACGGTACCGGCCTGATGGTGCTGGTCGTCAACGCCGCTCCCCCGCAGGCGGACGTCCCGCCGCTGGAGACCGGCGGCACGGGCCACGGCCTGGTCGGCATGCGGGAGCGGGTCCGCCTGCTGGGCGGCACACTCGACACCGGCCCGCTGCCCGACGGCGGCTTCCGCGTCGCGGCCCGGCTCCCGTTCACCACAGAAGAGGAATCCTCCAGCGCATGACCATCCGTGTGATCATCGTCGACGACCAGGCCATGGTGCGGGCCGGTTTCGCCGCGCTCCTGGCCGCCCAGCCCGACATCGACGTCGTCGGCGACGCCGCGGACGGGCGGCAGGGCGTGGAGCTGGCCCGCACCGTGCACCCCGACGTGGTGCTGATGGACGTCCGGATGCCGGAGATGGACGGACTGGAGGCCGCGCGGCGGCTCCTGGACCCTCCGCCGGGGGTGGTGCACCGCCCGAAGGTGCTGATGCTGACGACGTTCGACGTCGACGACTACGTCTACGAGGCGCTGCGCGCGGGCGCGTCCGGCTTCCTGCTGAAGGACGCCCCGCCCGCCGACCTGATCGCGGCCGTGCGGGTCGTGGCCGCCGGAGAGGCCCTGCTCGCCCCGTCGGTGACGCGTCGTCTGATCGCCGACTTCGCCGCCCGGCCGGCCCCGCGCCGACGGCGTTCGGTGCGGCTGAACGGGCTGACGCCGCGTGAGACGGAGGTGCTGGAGCTGATCGCGCGGGGCCTGTCCAACCAGGAGATCGCGGCGCGGCTCGTCCTGGCCGAGCAGACGGTGAAGACGCACATCGGCCGCGTCCTGGCCAAGCTGAGCCTGCGCGACCGCGCACAGGCGGTCATCTTCGCCTACGAGTCGGGGCTGGTGAGCCCGGGCGACTGACCACCGGTGCGTTCCCCGCGCCCCGTAGGGGACGCGGGGAACTGCGCGACCGGCCCCCGCCGGCCCGCGGACGCACTACCCCGCGGAGCGCTCGGCGGAGCGCTCAGTCGCGGTCCGCCGACGTGAAGGACATGTCGGGGTAGCGGGGCCCGGCCACCTTGGAGGCGACCGGCTCCAGGGCCGCCAGCTCGTCCGCCGTCAGCTCGATGCGGGTGGCGCCCACGTTCTCCTCCAGGCGGCTGCGCTTGCGGGTGCCCGGGATCGGAACGACCGTCAGGCCGTGCACCTGGGCGCGCTGCTGGACCCAGGCCAGCGCAATCTGGGCGAGCGTGGCGCCGCGGGCGGCGGCGATGGCCCGTACCGGCTCCAGCAGGGCCGCGTTGGCCTCGGCGTTCTCGCCGGTCATGCGGGGCAGGGTGCGGCGCCAGTCGTTGCCGGAGAGCTCCTTGCCGGCGTCGGTGAAGGCGCCCGTGAGGAAGCCGCGTCCGAGGGGCGAGTAGGGCACGAGGGCGACGCCGAGCTCCCGGACCGTGGGCACGACGTTGTCCTCGATGTCCCGGCTGAAGAGCGACCACTCCGACTGCACGGCGGCGATCGGGTGGACGGCGTGCGCCTGGCGCAGCTCGCTGCCGGTGACCTCGCTCAGCCCCAGGTGCTTGACCTTGCCCTGGGCCACCAGCTCGGCCATCGCACCGACGGACTCCTCCAGCGGGACGTCGGGGTTGCGGCGGTGCATGTAGTAGAGGTCGATCTCGTCGACGCCCAGCCGCCGCAGGCTGGCGTCGACGGCCTTGCGGATGTAGGGCGGGTCGTTGCGGATGACCCGGTCGGCGGGGTTCTCGGGGTTGGCGTCGATCGCGAACTTGGTGGCCAGGACGACCTCGTCGCGGTGGGCCCGGAGAAACGGCGCGAGGAACTTCTCGTTCTCGCCGTTGCCGTACATGTCTGCGGTGTCGAAGAGCGTGACGCCCAGCTCCAGCGCCCGCTCCAGCGTCGCCCGGGCCTCGGTCTCGTCCGTGGGCCCGTAGGCGAAGCTCATCCCCATGCAGCCGAGTCCCTGGACTCCGGCCTCGGGGCCGCCGTCGCCGAGGGTGACGCGTGCGATCGTCTCGTTGCTCATGTCCCCAATGCCCTTTCGGACGCCCGGCGGGCGTCGGAGTAGATGCCGATCTTGTAGTCCAGTACGTCCAGGGTGCTGCGCAGCTCGGTGATGCGCCTGTGGACGTCGTCGCGGTGTGCGCTCAGCAGCCGTTCGCGTTCGGCGACGGTCTCGTCGCCCCGGCGGACCAGCTCGGCGTAGCGCACCATGTCGGCCACCGGCATGCCGGTCAGCCGGAGCCGGCCCACGAAGTCCAGCCAGTCCAGGTCGCGGGAGGTGTAACGGCGCTGGCCGGTGTGCGAGCGGTCGACGTGCGGCATCAGGCCGATGCGCTCGTACCAGCGCAGGGTGTGCGCGGAGAGCCCGGTGTACGCCGCGACCTCGCTGATGGTGAAGCGGTCCCTGCCCTCGGGCCGCCGGCCGCGCTGCCGGTCGGGCTCCAGGCACACCCCCGGAAGCTCCGTCGGCCGGCTGTCGATCACTGTCATGTGCCGTTTCCCCCTCGCGAACTGCTGCGGTGACCCCCACGCTAGAGAGTTGGAGTGCACTCGAAGCAAGCGGAATCCGGCCCGGGCGGGAACCGCGTTAGGCTCCTGGCCATGGAGAGCCTGCGGATGATCGAGAACTGGCCCGTGGAGACCGCTGCGGCGGCCGTGGTGCGGGCGGACGGCACGCGTGCGGGATCGTACGGGCCGGCCGGGCACCGCTTCCCCCTCGCCTCCGTGACCAAGCCGCTGGCCGCCTACGCCGCGCTCATCGCCGTCGAGGAGGGCGCGATCGAGCTGGACGAGCCCGCCGGGCCCGCGGGCTCCACCGTCCGGCACCTGCTCGCCCACACCTCCGGCCTGGCCTTCGACGAGCACCGCACGATGGCCGGGCCCGGCACGCGGCGGCTCTACTCCAACGCCGGCTTCGAGGTCCTCGGGGACCACATCGCCAAGGCGACGGACATCCCCTTCGCCGAGTACCTGCGGCAGGCGGTGCTGGAGCCGCTGGGCATGGCCTCGACGGACCTTCCCGGCTCGCCGGCCAAGGACGGCGTCTCGACGGTGGACGACCTGGCCCGCTTCGCCGCGGAGCTGCAGGCGCCGCGCCTGCTGTCCGCGCAGACCCTGGCCGAGGCCACCACGGTGGCCTACCCCGGCGTGACCGGCGTGCTGCCCGGCTACGGGCACCAGCGCCCCAACGACTGGGGGCTCGGCTTCGAGATCCGCGACGCGAAGTCCCCGCACTGGACGGGCGCGTCGTCCTCGCCGCGGACGTACGGCCACTTCGGGCAGGCGGGAACGTTCCTGTGGGTGGACCCGGACGCGGGCGCGGCCTGCGTGGCCCTCGCGGACCGTCCGTTCGGGCCCTGGGCGGTGGAGGCGTGGCCGCCCCTGACCGACGCCGTCCTCGCCGAGCTGCGCGCCCAGGGCACGTCCTAGCTAGCCGAAGTGCGGCTCGGCGTGCATCTCCCACGCCAGCAGCTCGGCGGAGCCGATCGCCTCGGCCTCCAGCCCGGCCGCGTCCAGCACCCGCGCCGCGTCACCCTCGCGCAGCACCTCGCCGCCCAGGCGCACCGTCCCGCGCACGACGTGCACGTACAGCCACGGCGCGTCCGGCAGGGCCGTGCGCTCGGTGCCGCGCAGCCGGCGCACGTGGAGCACGGCCTCCGCCCGCCCCAGTGCGTAGGGGGTGCCGTCCGCGATGCCCCGCACCACCTCGTACGACGGCTCGCCGCCGAATTCCGACGGCGTCAGCCACATCTGCACGAAGCGCAAGGGCGCGGTCCCCGCGTTGCGCTCGGCGTGGCGGACGCCGGAGCCGGCGCTCAGGCGCTGGACGTCGCCGGGGCGGACGGTGGCGACGTGGCCGGTGGAGTCCTCGTGGGTGAGCTCGCCCTCCACCACCCAGGTAACGATTTCGACGTCCCGGTGCGGATGCTCGGCGAAGCCCCCGCCGCCCGCCAGCCGCTCTTCGTTGCAGGCCGCGAGCGGACCGAACCGCACGTTGTCGGGGTCGTAGAAGCCGGAGAAGGAGAAGGCGTGCCAGGTCTCGACCCCGGCCGTCGCGTCGCCGCCCCGGTAGCGTTCGGCGGCCCGTTGCACGTGCATCATCGGCCCACCGTAGCCCCGCGGAGCGCCCCACAGGGGCCCGGCGGCCCCGGAGCCCACCCGAATAAGGCAGGCTTGTCCCGTGCCTGAACCAGCCGCAACACCCTCCCACCCGCACAGCGCCACCCTGCGCAACCTGGAACAGTCCTCCGGGACGCTGGCCGCCGCGGCCATCGCCCGGATGGACGCCCAGCTGCCGTGGTACCGGGCGATGCCCCCGGAGAACCGGTCCTGGATCGGCCTGGTCGCCCAGGCCGGCATCGCCGCCTTCACCGAGTGGTTCCGGCATCCGGAGACCCCGCAGGCCATCAGCACGGACGTCTTCGGCACGGCTCCCCGGGAGCTGACGCGGGCGATCACGCTGCGCCAGACCGTGGAGATGGTGCGGACGACCATCGAGGTGATGGAGTCGGCCATCGACGAGGTGGCCGCGCCGGGCGACGCGTCGGCGCTGCGCGAGGCGCTGCTGGTGTACGCCCGGGAGATCGCCTTCGCCACGGCGCAGGTGTACGCGCAGGCCGCCGAGGCGCGCGGCGCGTGGGACGCCCGGCTGGAGTCGCTGGTGGTCAACGCGGTGCTGTCGGGCGAGGCCGACGAGGGCGCGCTGTCCCGGGCGGCGGCGCTGGGCTGGAACTCGCCGGCGCACGTCGCCGTGGTGCTGGGCACGGCGCCGAACGGGGACAGCGAGCTGACGGTGGAGGCGATCCGGCGGGCCGCCCGCCATGCGAAGCTGCAGGTCCTGACGGGGGTGCTGGGCGAGCGGCTGGTGGTGATCGCGGGCGGGTCGGACGATCCGCTGCAGGCGGCCAAGGCGCTGATCGGCCCGTTCGCGGCCGGCCCGGTGGTGGCCGGTCCGGTGGTGGGCGACCTGCTGGCGGCGACCCGCTCCGCGCAGGCCGCGGCGGCGGGCCTGAAGGCGTGTGCGGCCTGGCCCGACGCCCCCCGGCCCGTACTGGCCGACGACCTGCTGCCCGAGCGGGCCATGGCGGGCGACCCGGCGGCGCGGGAACAGCTGGTGGAGGAGATCTACAGACCGCTCGAAGAGGCGGGCTCGGCACTGCTGGAGACGCTGAGCGTCTACCTGGAACAGGCCAGCAGCCTGGAGGGGGCGGCGCGGATGCTGTTCGTCCACCCCAACACCGTGCGATACCGCCTCCGACGTGTGACGGACGTCACCGGCTGGTCACCTTCCGATGTCCGCTCCGCGTTCACCCTGCGCATTGCCCTGATTCTCGGGCGTCTCGCCGACAACGAGTGACACACTTAGTCTTTTGTCGAACGTCCACAATTCCCCTGACGGTTCTTCGTCCCTGTCCTCACGGGTGGGCGACGCCGTCCACGAGAGAGAGTGTGAGGGTGCTCGTACTCGTCGCTCCCGGCCAGGGCGCTCAGACGCCCGGCTTCCTGACCCCCTGGCTCGACCTCCCCGGTGTTTCCGGCCGTCTGGCCGAGTGGTCCGCCGCCATCGACCTGGACCTCGTTCACTACGGCACCGAAGCCGACGCCGACGAGATCCGTGACACCGCCGTGGCCCAGCCGCTGCTGGTGGCGTCCGCGCTGATCTCGGCGGGACAGCTGTTCCCCACCGGCGAGGACTTCGCACGGCAGGTCGGCGCCGCCGCCGGCCACAGCGTGGGCGAGCTCGCCGCCGCCGCGCTGACCGGTGTGGTCCCCGAGCGCACCGCGCTGGAGCTCGTCCGCAAGCGCGGCCTGGCCATGGCCGAGGCCGCGGCCGTCACCGAGACCGGCATGGCCGCGCTGCTCGGCGGCGAGCCGGACGTCGTCCTGCCGCACCTGGAGAAGCTCGGCCTGACCCCGGCGAACGTCAACGGCTCCGGCCAGATCGTGGCCGCCGGCACCGCCGAGCAGCTCGCGGCGCTGGAGGCGGACAAGCCCGAGGGAACCCGCCGCGTCGTCGCCCTGAAGGTGGCCGGCGCCTTCCACACCCACCACATGGCCCCGGCCGTCTCGGCCCTGGAGGCCGCGGTGGCTCAGGTGGAAGCCCGGACGCCGCACACGCGTTATGTCTCCAACAAGGACGGCCAGGTCGTCACGGACGGCCGCGAGGTCGTGCAGCGCCTGGTGGGCCAGGTCGCCAACCCGGTCCGCTGGGACCTGTGCATGGAGACCTTCAAGGAGCTGGGCGTCACGGCGCTGATCGAGGCGGCCCCCGGCGGCACCCTCGTGGGCCTGGCCAAGCGCGCCCTGCCGGGCGTGAAGACGCTCGCGCTCAAGACCCCGGACGACCTCGACGCCGCGCGCGAGCTGATCGCCGAGCACGCTGCCGACGCCGCCGGCCCGGCCGAATAAGGAGTCCGAGAGCATGACCTCGAAGATCAGGCCCGCGAAGGGCGCCCCGTACGCCCGCATCATGGGCGTGGGCGGCTACCGCCCCGTCCGGGTGGTGCCGAACGAGGAGATCCTCAAGCACATCGACTCCTCCGACGAGTGGATCCGCTCCCGGTCGGGCATCGCCACCCGGCACTGGGCCGGCCCGGAGGAGACCGTGGCCGCCATGTCCGTGGAGGCGGCCGGCAAGGCCATCGCCGACGCGGGCATCACGCCCGAGCAGATCGGCGCGGTGCTCGTCGCGACGGTCTCGCACTTCAAGCAGACCCCCGCCATCGCCACCGAGATCGCCCACAAGGTGGGGGCCGGCAAGCCCCCGGCCTTCGACATCTCGGCCGGTTGCGCGGGCTTCGGCTACGGCCTCACCCTCGCCAAGAGCATGGTCACCGACGGCTCGGCCGAGTACGTCCTGGTCGTCGGCGTCGAGCGGCTGTCCGACCTGACCGACCTGGAGGACCGCGCCACGGCCTTCCTCTTCGGCGACGGCGCGGGCGCCGTGGTCATCGGCCCCTCGACGGAGCCGGCCATGGGCCCGACCGTGTGGGGCTCGGAGGGCGACAAGGCCGAGACGATCAAGCAGACCGTCGCGTGGGACGTCTACCGCGAGGAGACGGACGTCCGCTTCCCGGCGATCACCCAGGAGGGTCAGGCGGTCTTCCGCTGGGCCGTCTTCGAAATGGCGAAGATCGCCCAGCAGGCGCTGGACGAGGCCGGGGTGAGCGCGGAGGACCTGGACGTCTTCATTCCGCACCAGGCCAACATGCGGATCATCGATTCGATGGTCAAGACCCTCAAACTGCCGGAGAGCGTCACGGTCGCCCGTGACGTGGAGACCACGGGCAACACCTCCGCGGCCTCCATCCCGCTGGCCATGGAGCGCCTCCTGGCGACCGGAGCGGCGAAGAGCGGCGACACCGCGCTCGTCATCGGTTTCGGGGCGGGTCTCGTGTACGCCGCCACGGTCGTTACCCTCCCCTAGGCGAGACGCGCGGGACCGGACCCCCGTCCGGTTGCGGCAGTCTCACCGCCCCAGCAGTTTCCTTACCGCAGTTCCACAGCACTATCGATAGAAGGAGCGCCACATGGCCGCCACCGAGCAGGAAATCATCGCGGGCCTCGCCGAGATCGTCAACGAGATCGCCGGCATCCCCGTCGAGGACGTCGCCCGCGAGAAGTCCTTCACCGACGACCTGGACGTCGACTCGCTGTCCATGGTCGAGGTCGTCGTCGCCGCCGAGGAGCGCTTCGACGTGAAGATCCCCGACGAGGACGTCAAGAACCTGAAGACCGTCGGTGACGCTGCCGACTACATCCTCAAGCACCAGAGCTGACCCGAAGCGTTCGTCGCCACCCCTGCGGTGGCGGTTCCAGCACCTCTACACGTGGAGACAGAATTCCTGTGAATCCGACCAATCGCACCGTGGTCGTCACCGGTATCGGCGCAACCACACCGCTGGGTGGCGACAGCGCATCGACCTGGGAAGGGGTGCTCGCCGGGCGTTCCGGCGTCAGGCCCCTGGAGGGTGAGCGCTTCGCCGACCTCCCGGTCCGCATCGCCGCCCCGGCCGCCGTGGACCCGGAGGACGTGCTGCCGCGTCCGGTCGCCCGCAAGCTGGACCGGTCGGCGCAGTTCGCGCTGATCGCCGCGCGCGAGGCGTGGGCCGACGCGGGCTTCACCGCCAAGGCCGGCGAGGACTCCTCCATCGTCCCCGAGCGCCTGGGTACGGTCATCGCCTCCGGCATCGGTGGCGTGACGACCCTGCTCGACCAGTACGACGTGCTCAAGGAGAAGGGCGTCCGCCGCGTCTCCCCGCACACCGTGCCCATGCTGATGCCCAACGGCCCGTCCGCCAACGTCGGCCTGGAGGTGAACGCCCAGGCGGGCGTCCACACCCCGGTCAGCGCCTGCGCGTCCGGCGCCGAGGCCATCGGCTACGCCGTCGAGATGATCCGCACCGGCCGCGCCGACGTCGTGGTCGCGGGCGGCACCGAGGCGGCCATCCACCCGCTTCCCATCGCGGCCTTCGCCAACATGATGGCGATGTCCAAGAACAACGACGAGCCGACCACGGCCTCGCGTCCGTACGACAAGGCCCGTGACGGCTTCGTCCTCGGCGAGGGCGCCGGCGTCGTCGTCCTGGAGTCGGCCGAGCACGCCGCCCGGCGCGGCGCCCGGGTCTACTGCGAGGTGCTGGGCCAGGGCCTGTCCGCGGACAGCCACCACATCGCCCAGCCCGAGCCCAGCGGTCGCGGCATCGCCGCGGCCCTGCAGAACCTGCTCGACACCACCGACCTGAAGCCCTCGGAGGTCGTGCACCTCAACGCGCACGCCACCTCCACGCCGCAGGGCGACGCGGCCGAGATCAAGGCGCTGCGCAAGGTCCTCGGCGACGAGCTCGACCACGTCGCGGTGTCCGCGACCAAGTCGATGACGGGTCACCTGCTCGGCGGCGCCGGCGGCATCGAGACGGTCATGACCGTCCTCGCGCTGCACCACCGCACCGCTCCTCCGACGATCAACATCACGGACCTGGACGAGGACATCGAGGCGGACATCGTCCGCGACGAGCCCCGTTCGCTCCCGGAGGGCACCATTGCGGCCATCAACAACTCGTTCGGCTTCGGCGGCCACAACGTGGTCCTCGCCCTGCGGACGGTCTGACGGTCGCACCCCCTGTACGGGTGAAGGGCCCGCTTCTGCCACCGGTGGCAGAAGCGGGCCCTTCGCGTTGCGCGCCGGGACAGGCGCGTGGGCGGACCTACTTGTCGAAGCTGGCGTAGTACGAGGCCGCCATGTCCTCGTCCCCGTGGCCCTGCTCGGCGGCCCGGCGGAAGCGCTCGGCGCCCGCGGCGGCCACGTCCAGGCGGACGCCGGCCGCCCGGCCGGCCTCGACGATCAGCCGGGCGTCCTTCGCGGCCGTGGTGGTCGCGAAGCTCGGCGGGGTGAGGCCGCCGTCCAGCAGGAGGCCGGCCTTGGCCCGCAGGTAGCCCATGTCCAGCGGTCCGCCGGCCACCGCGTCCAGGAAGAGCCGGGCGTCGACGCCGAGGCCCTGGGCCAGCGCCAGGGCCTCGGCGGTGCCGTGGGTGACGGTCAGCACCCAGCTGTTGATCACGAGCTTGAGCCGGGTGGCGGCGGCGTCCGCCGCGTCGTCGGCGACCCAGACCGTCCGGCTGCCGATGGCGTCGAGGACGGGGGCCAGGGCCGGGCGCGTCGCGTCGGGCCCGGCGGCGAGGACCGTGAGCCTGCCCTCCTCGGCGGGCTGCCTGGTGCCGAGGACGGGGCAGTCGACGAGGACGAGGCCCTGTGCGCGGGCGTGGGCGGCGAGGTCGGCGAATCCGTCGAGGCCGGCGGTGGTGCACTGGGCCCAGACGGTGCCGGGGCGCAGCCCGGGTGCGGCGGCCCGCATGGTGTCGAGGGCGGCCGGGCCGTCGTACAGCATGGTGAGGACGACGTCGGCGTCGCGCGCGGCCTCCGCGGGGGTGGCGCAGACGGTGATGCCGTGGGCGGCGAGGGGCTCGGCCTTGGCGCGGGTGCGGTTCCAGGCGCGTACGGACAGGCCGGCGCGGGCCAGGTTGCGGGCCATGGCGGCGCCCATGATGCCGGTGCCGAGGACGCTGACGGTGGGGGCGGAGGCGGTGTCGGTCATGGCCTGGACGCTAGGCGTTGGAGTGCACTCCCACGCAAGGGCGCGGCCGTGGGCGGGGGTTGCGTCACCCGCCCCGTCGCGCGCCGGGCCGGCCCGCGCGGGGGCGTCACACCACCTGGTGCAGCCACCGCACGGGGGCGCCCTCGCCGGCGTACCGGAAGGGCTCCAGTTCGTCGTCCCAGGGCTTGCCGAGCAGCTTGGCGACCTCGGCCTGCAGGTCGCTCTCGCCGCCGGCGGCGCGGGTCAGGGCGGCGCGCAGCCGGTCCTCGGGGACGAGGATGTCGCCGTGGATGCCGGTGACGGCGTGGAAGATGCCCAGGTCGGGGGTGGAGCTGTAGCGCTCGCCCTCGGTGGTGGCGTTGGGTTCGGCGGTCACCTCGAAGCGGAGCAGGTGCCAGCCGCGCAGCGCGGAGGCGAGCTTGGAGGCGGTGCCGGCCTGCCCCTGCCAGGAGAACTCGGAGCGCCAGGTGCCGGGGGAGGCGGGCTGCCGGATCCAGTCGAGGGTGACGCGCACGCCGAGGACGCCCGCCACGGCCCATTCGACGTGCGGGCACAGCGCGCGGGGCGCGGAGTGGACGTACAGAACTCCACGTGTCGTCACCGGGACCTCCAGTGCGGTTCGAGGTTCGCCTTCCCCAGCGGCCTCGCGTCCGTACCGGTCCCGCTGGGGGCGGCACCGGGCATTACGCCCCCATGGCCACACCCGCACCAGCTCGCGAGGTTACCAACAGTAAACACCATTGGGAGCGATTCTCCTGAAAAGGGACAGGAAGTGACGTGTTGTGATTTCGTGGCGCCGTGATTGCAAAGATCCCGGACCGACTTGATCATCAAGGAAAAAGTACCGTGCGGGAAGACCTCCGGCGTGACGTACCGTCGGTCCCGGACAGATATCACCCGGCCGGAGGGGGAACGAGATGGGCACGACCAGGAGGCCACGGCACTCCATAAGGCTGCGGGCGGCCGCGGTGGCGCTCGGCACGATCGTGCTGGCCACCGGCTGCGAGGGCGACGCGGAGAACAAGGCCGCGCCCGCCGCGCCGGCCCCCGCCCGCCCGGCGTGGAAGACCCGCCCCGAGTCGCTCGCCTCCCTCGGCGACTCCATCACCCGCGGCTTCGACGCCTGCTCCGTGCTGGAGGACTGCCCCGAGGTCTCCTGGGCCACCGGCACCGAGGTCGACAGCCTCGCCCGCCGGCTGCTGCTCTCGCCGCAGACCAGCAGCTGGAACTACGCCAGGACCGGCGCCCGGATGGCCGACCTGCCGGGCCAGATGCGCGCGGCCGTCGCCCACAGGCCGCAGCTGGTGACGGTCCTGCTGGGCGCCAACGACGCCTGCCGCGCCGATGTGGCGCAGATGACACCGGTGGACGGGTTCCGCGCGGACTTCGAGACCTCGCTGAAGACGCTGCGCAGCAGCCTGCCCACCTCCCAGGTGTACGTCGCCGGCATCCCGGACCTGAAGCGGCTGTGGTCCGAGGGGCGCAAGAGCGTGCTCGGGAAGCAGATCTGGAAGATGGCGTCGATCTGTCCGTCGATGCTGCGCGACGCCGACACGGTGGACGAGGCCGCGGAGGAGCGGCGCGCGCAGGTCGACAAGCGGGTCGGCGAGTACAACGCGGTGCTGAAGGACGTCTGCAGCAAGGACGCGCTGTGCCGCTACGACCACACCGTCAACGGCTACAACTTCACCGGCCAGGAACTGAGCAAGTGGGACTGGTTCCACCCCAGCAAGAAGGGCCAGGGCGAGCTGGCCGGCCTCGCCTACCGGACGATCACGGCCGAGAAGCCGGCCGCGTAGCGCGGCGGAGGGGCGGGGGCAGGGCCTGTCAGGTGGCCCCGCCCCCGCCCCTGGACGGCCGTCGGTGCGGCCCGTCGCACGGCCTGGTCCGCCGCCGGTGGCGCGGGCGCGGACCGTGACTCCGGCGCCCGTACCCTCGCCCCGGGCAGCCGGCGGCCGCGCACCCGCCACGGCGCAGGCCAGGCCGTGGCCGAGGGCCCGGCGCGGTGACCGCACCCGCCCTCGCCCCGCACGCTATCCGATGAATGCCCCTGCGTCACAAGCGAGTTCACCCGCCGTGGGGAACGGCGCCGGACGCCGGACGGTCACTCGGCGCTCTCGCGGTACGCGCGCAGCCCGACGCCGAGGATGCCGTCCCAGTCCGTCAGCTCCTCGACCAGCGGATGGGCGGAGCCCTTGCCCTCCAGGCCCAGCACGACCCCGGCCTCCTTGGCCTTGCCCTTGGTCCCGTCCCCGGCGCCGGCTTCGGCGTCGACCTGCACGTCCATCACCCGGAAGCCGCTCTTGGTGCACAGCTCCAGCACCCGGCCCAGCAGCCCCCGGCGCGTCCGGTAGGACAGGCTCAGCTCGACCCGCTCCGTGCTGCCCAGACGGCGGGTCAGCAGCGTGAAGCCGCGCACCACCAGGAAGTGCACCGCGGTCGCGGCGGCGGCGAGCAGCGGCAGCCCGCCGCCGCACGCCATGCCGACGGCGCAGGTCAGCCAGATGGTGGCGGCCGTCGTCAGGCCACGGACCGCGTCGCGGCGGACGAAGATGAGGCCGCCGCCGATGAAGCCGATCCCGGAGACGATCTGCGCCGCGACCCGGGACCCGTCCAGGCGGGTGTCGCCCTCCAGGTCGGCCAGCGCCCCGAAGCCGTGGATCGAGATTTCCATGAACAGCGCGCTGCCCACCCCGACCAGGGTGTGGGTGCGCAGGCCCGCGCTCTTCTGCTGCAGCTCGCGCTCCAGCCCGATGAGCGACGACAGCAGGAGGGCGAGGGCCAACTCGGTGAATTCCCGGGTGCCTTGACCGGCACCGAGGTCGAACAGCGGAGCGGCTACGAGATGTCCGGCGGATATGAGCGGATCCAGGAAGAGCTGCGCTGCGGTCATCCAGCAATTGTGGCCTGAAATCATTGGTGCAGGCAGAGAGTTGGCAGCCCTCTATCGCCGTAACCCGTCGCGGTGATTTCCTTCCGCATCATGAGAACCAATGATTCTTCGCCGATGTCCCGCAGGGCCCGCCTCGGCGCCCTCGGCGCCGTCCTGCTCGCCTGCACCCCGCTCGCCCTCTCCGTCCCCGCCGCGGCCGCCGGCCCCTCCCCCGCGCCGCTCACCGTCGAGGAGCAGCGGCTGACCGGCCCCGTACCGCAGGAGATCCTGCGCCGCAGCGGATTCGACGGGCTGGCCGCCGGCTTCGCCCGCGAGCTGGGCCGCACCCGTTCCCGCGCGGAGGCGGGGAAGCTGGTGAGGGACGGGGGGCGGAACCTGTGGCGACGGGCCGTGGACCGGGCCCAGGGACGCGGCCCGGCAGGGGGTGACCTGAGCCGCGACGACGACCGGCCGCTGTACTGGGCGCGGCTGGCCCTGACGCGGGCGCTGCACGAGTGGCGGCCGGCGTTCGCCCTGGACGAGCGGCGGCGTGCGGAGCTGGTGGCGACGGTGGAGCGCACCTCGCGCGGGCAGGACTCGATCGAGCTGCCGCCGGGCGACGGGGTGAAGCGCGTGGTGATCACCGGCTTCGACCCGTTCCAGCTCGACTCCGACGTCCGCCGCTCCAACCCCTCGGGGGCGGCGGCGCTCGCCCTCGACGGCACCACCGTCGAGACGCCCGCGGGCCCGGCGCGCATCGAGGCGGCCGTCTTCCCCGTGCGCTGGGCGGACTTCGCGGACGGCACCGTCGAGCGGACGCTGCTGCCGCACCTGCGGCCCGGGCCGGGCCGGGTGGACCTGTTCACCACCATCAGCCAGGGCCGCGTCGGCCGCTTCGACGTCGAGCGCACCAACGGGGCCTGGCGCGGCGGCTACCCGGACAACCTCAACGTCTCCCGCACCGGGACCGTGCCCGTACCGCCCGGCATCCCGACCGTCACCCCGCAGCCGCAGTGGACGACCACCACCCTGCCGTACGCCGCCATCACGGCGGCGCGGACGGGCCCGTTCCCGGTGTACGACAACACCGCCGTCACCGAGATACCGGCGGGCGGCACCGAGGAGGTGGACCGGGCGGACGGCCCGACGCCGGGCTCGACGGCCCGTGCGGGCGGCGGGGGCGACTACCTCTCCAACGAGATCGCCTACCGCGCCACGCTGCTGCGCGACGCCGTACGGGCACGGGTGCCCGGCGGGCACCTGCACACGCCGGTGCTGCAGTTCGGCCAGGGCAACACCGACCCCGCGCACGGGCAGGTCACCGACCCCGAGTTCGTGAACAACCGGCTCGCGATCACCGCTCAGATCCGGTCGGTGCTGGCGGTGGCCGTGGGGAGCGCCGGGCGGTCATGATGGGGTCATGATCATTGCAGCAGCGCAGTTCACCGCCCGGCCGCTCGACGTCGATGCGAACGTGGCCCGCATGGCGGGCTTCGTCGCCGAGGCCGGCGGCCGCGGCGCCGCGCTCGTCGTCTTCGGGGAACTGGCGGTCACCGGCTACGAGCTCGACGCCGTGGCCGCAGACCCCGGCCGGCTGACCATGGCCCCCGAGGACCCGCGGCTCGCCCCGGTCCGCGACGCCTGCCGGGCGGCGGGCGTCGCGGCGGTGGTCAACTGCGCGGGACGGACGGCACAGGGGCCGACGATCAGCTCGTTCGTGTACGGGCCGGACGGCGCGCTGCTGACCCGCTACGACAAGGTGCACGTGACGGACGGCGAGCGCGCCGCCGGGTTCGTGGCGGGCACGCGGGACGGCCGCTTCACGCTGGACGGCACGGCGTTCGGCCTCGCCATCTGCTTCGACGCCCACTTCCCCGACCTCGCGGCGCGCGCCGCGGCGGACGGCTGCCGGGTGCTGGTGGCGAGTTCGCTGTACGGCCGGGGGCCGGGGCAGGCCGAGCGGCGGGAGATCTTCCCCGCCCTGGCGAAGGACAACGGCCTGCACGTCCTGCTGGCCAACCACGTCGGGGCGGCGGGGCCGTACGACGCGTGCGGCCTGAGCGCGGTGTGGGGGCCGGAGGGCACGCCCGTCGCGGAGGGGGCGGAGCGGGAGGAGTGCCTGGTGCCGGCCGAGGTCACGGGGTGAGGCCGGGGGGCTGAGCCCCCGGCGGGAAGCCCCCGCTCACGGGAAGGGGCGGGGCTGCGGAGCAGCCTCCTCCACGGCCCCGGCTCCGGCCTCGGGCCCGGCCTCGCCGTCCTGCTCGGCCTGCTCCCCCGTCAGGTCCCTCACCAGCAACGTCGCGCCCGCCACGGCGCCCGGCATCACGAACACCGCGACGAGCGGGATCAGGAACAGCAGCGCCAGCGGCACCCCGAAGCCCAGGGTCAGCAGCTTGCGCGAGCGCAGCATCGCCAGCCGCTCCTTCAGCGGCACGCCCCGCCGCTGGAGGGCGACCGCCGTGAGCTCCTCGGCGAGGAAGAAGCCGGAGACGCAGAAGCCGATCGCGGGAATGACGGTCTGTCCGACGACGGGCACGAAGCCCAGCGCGAAGAGCAGCACCCCCCACACGGCCACCCGCACCAGCACGGCGAGGCTCTCGCGGGCCGAGATCCACAACTCCCGCCACAGCGGCAGCCCGGACTCGGGGACGGCACCGCCCTCGGCCCGGTCGACGCGCTCCGAGAGCGCTTCGTAGAAGGGCTGGCCGACGAGCAGCGTCACGGCGGTGAAGGAGATCAGCGCGAGCAGCAGACAGCCGCCGAAGAACAGCGCGGTCATGGCTCCGCGGAAGAGGCCGAGCCAGGGCGAGCCCCAGTCGTCGGCGAAGGGCGTGGCCCAGACGACCGCGTCGTCCGCACCGGCCACGAGCGCGACGATCGCCGCCGCGTAACCGACCAGCGTGATCAGGCCGGGCAGCAGCCCGAACCCCCACTGCCGGCGGTTGCGCCCCACCCAGCGCTGGCCCCTGGCCAGGTACGTCATGCCCGCTACAAGATCTCGCATGGCGGGAAAGCGTAGCCGCTCGGTGGGACGCGCCCGTCGCGCTCGCGTACCGGTACGGTCCCGGGAGAGTCCCGGAGGTGTCCGGTCAGGCGACGTCGAGGGTGACCTCGATGTTGCCGCGCGTGGCGTTGGAGTACGGGCACACCTGGTGCGCCTTCTCCACGAGCTCACGGGCGGTGGCCTCGTCGACGTTCGGGATGCGGGCGGAGAGGGCGACCTTGATGCCGAAGCCGCCGTCGGGGGTCTTGCCTATGCCGACCTCGGCGGTGACGGTCGAGCCGGAGATGTCGGCCTTCGCCTGGCGGGCGACGACGCCCAGCGCACCCTGGAAGCAGGCGCTGTAGCCGGCGGCGAAGAGCTGCTCGGGGTTGGTGCCGGCGCCGCTGCCGCCGAGCTCCTTCGGGGGGTTGACGACGACGTCGAGCTGGCCGTCGTCGCTGGCGACGCGGCCGTCACGGCCGTTCTCGGCGGTGGCGACGGCGGTGTAGAGGACGTCGACGGGCTGGATCGGCATAACGTTTCTCCTTGAGGAGGGGGGAAGGGAAAAGGGGGGTTCTGAGGTCGTCAGTCGTTGCCGAGGGTGACGATCATCTTGCCGGTGTTCTCACCGCGCAGCAGGCCGAGGAAGGCGTCCCCGACGTGCTCGATGCCGTGCACGACCGTCTCGCGGTAGGTGAGCTCGCCGGAGCGGATCCAGCCGCCGACCTCCTGGACGAACCGGGGGCGCAGCGCCTCGTGGTCGGAGACGATCATGCCCTGGACGCGCAGTCGCTTGGCCAGGATGTTGACCATGTTGCGCGGGCCGGGCGTCGGCTCGGTCGCGTTGTACTGGGCGATCATGCCGCAGATGGTGACGCGGCCCTTGAGGTTGAGGGAGCCGAGGGCCGCTTCGAGGTGCTCGCCGCCGACGTTGTCGAAGTAGACGTCGATGCCGTCGGGGGCGGCCTCCTTGAGCTGCTCGGCGACCGGGCCCTTCTTGTAGTTGAAGGCGGCGTCGAAGCCGTACTCGTCGAGGAGGACCTTGACCTTCTCGTCCGAGCCCGCGCTGCCGATGACGCGCGCGGCGCCCTTGAGCTTGGCGATCTGGCCGACGAGGCTGCCGACGGCACCGGCGGCGCCGGAGACGAAGACGACGTCGCCCTCCTTGAAGGAGGCGACCTCCAGCAGGCCCGCGTAGGCGGTCATGCCCGGCATGCCGAGGACGCCGAGGTAGGCGGAGAGCGGGGCGACGTCGGGGTCGACCTTGGCGGCGCGCGCGGCGTCGACCACCGCGTACTCCCGCCAGCCGAGGCCGTGCAGGACGTGGTCACCGGGGGCGAAGCCCTCGGCGCGGGAGGCGACGACCTCGCCGACCGCGCCGCCGTCCATCGGCTGGTCGAGCTGGAAGGGCGGGACGTAGGACTTCACGTCGTTCATCCGGCCCCGCATGTACGGGTCCACGGACAGGTGGATGTTGCGGACCAGGATCTGCCCCTCGGCGGGTTCGGCGACCGGGGCCTCGCGCAGGGCGAAGTCCTCGGGCTTGGGCCAGCCCTGGGGGCGGGCGACGAGGTGCCATTCGCGGCTGGTGGCAGGCGTGGCGGACATGGGGACCAACCCTTCTGAATACTTCAGGAGCTGAAACAATCATGTGCCTCGATATTTCATGTTGTCAAGTAACCGGGTAGCCTGTGTCCCATGACTTCTCCGACACCGCCGGCCGACGCCCTCACCCACGAGGTGTGCGAGCTCATCGGGACCGTCGTCGCGCGCTACCACGAGGAGTACGAGGAGGCGGCGGCCCAGTACTCCCTCACCGGCGCCCAGGCCCGCGTCCTGGCACTGCTCGCCCGCGAGCCCATGCCGATGCGGCGGATCGCCCTGAAGCTGAAGTGCGAGCCGTCGAACGTGACGGGGATCGTGGACCGCCTGGCGACCCGCGGCCTGGTCGAACGCCGCACGGACCCGGAGGACCGCCGCGTGAAGCTGGCCGCCGCGACGGAGGAGGGCACGGCAACGGCCGCCCGCCTGCGCGAGTCCCTGAACTTCGCCCGCGAGCCCCTGGCCGGCCTGTCGACGGAGGAACGCACGGCGCTGCGCGACCTGCTGAAGCGGATGCTGGGCGAAGCCCGCTGATCACCACCGGGGGCGGGCGCGGCGCGGGGCCCGGTGTGAGGCCCCGCCCCGCGTATCCGCTCCGCTAGCCCGCCAGCGTCAGGGCCGTGGACGTGACGACCGTGCCCAGGCGGGGCATGTTCAGTGTCACCGACGCCCGGTGTTCCTCGGCGGTCAGGGCGCTCATCGCGTCCTCGACGAAGACCAGCTCGTAGCCGTGGTCCGCAGCCGCGCGGGCGGTCGACTCCACGCCCAGATTGGTGGCGATGCCGGCGAGGACGAGCGTGCGCACGCCGCGCTCGCGCAGCCGGGCGTCGAGCTCGGTGCCGTGGAACGCCCCCACCGTCCGCTTGACGATCTCGATGTCGCCGGGCTCGGCGATCCCGGCCGGCAGCCCGCTGCCGGGCGGCTGTTCCCCGACGCCGGGCCGCTCCACCCGTACGACCACCACCGGCGCCCCCGCCTTGCGGAAGGCGCCGGCCAGCTCCGCAGCCGTCCCGGCCACTTCGTCACCGGGCCGCGGGGCGAGGGGCAGCGCAACGACGCGCTCCATGAGGTCGACGAGAACGAGTGCGCTGCGCTGGGGGTCGATTTCCGTCATGCCCCAAGACCGTACCGGCCGCGGCCACGGCGTGGGCGGCCTCCGGAACAGCTCCCGGCGGCCGGGGGGTGAAGCTTGCGCGAAAGTCGGGCCTTCCCGACCATGGCCCCCATGACACCGGCACCCGACCCCGGCCCCGATCCCGCACCCGCCACCGGCCCCGGCCTGGGGCCGCTGGACTTCCAGCTCGTCCTGCTGCGCCGGATGGCCGACCACCAGCCCGGCGCGGTCGAGGACGCGCTGCGCGAACTGGGCGTGAGCCGTGCCGACATGCGCGAGGCCAACCGCCGTTGGCAGGCCATGACGCACTCCCGGCGCCGCGGCGCCGGCCCCCGCTACCGGTCCGTGCTGGGCCCGCCCGCCACCACCGGCGAGCGCCGCGTCGGCGACCTGGTCTTCGAGGCCCGGTCCTGGACGGTGCCGCTCTGGCCGGACCTGCACTTCGAGGTGCTGTCCGCGCCCGGCGGGGCGGTCTGGAACGCATGGCTGGTCCGCGCCCCCGGCGCCCGGGGCCCCGCGCTGCGCACGATCGAGGACCTGCGCCCCTGGTCGTGCACGGTGGACGAGGTGGCGCGGGCCTTCGCCCCCGCCCGCCCCATGGAGGGGACGGCCCCCACCCGCTGGCAGCTGGCCTTCACCGCCCCGGACGCCGGGGGGACGCGCAGCGCCTACGTGGCGGAGTTCACCTGGGGCCTGTTCCAGCGGCTGATTCCCTGACGACCGCGCCCGCACCGGCCCCGTCGCCCCGCAGGACGAGGGCGAACTGGCCGATCGGCCGAGGCAGCGGCCCCGGTGCGCCTCATACGGTGTACGCCATGTCCCGTCGTCGAAGCCTCGTCGTCCTCGCCCTGCTGCTGGCCCTGCCCGTGCTGGCGGCGGCCGCCGCCTGCGCACCGGGCGGCGGGACCGACAAGGTCATCGGCGGGCCGGCCCACGCCGAGGAGCCGACGCGCGTCGTCATCCCCGCCATCGGCGTGTCCAGCCCGCTGTTCCGCCTGGGCCGGGACGGGAACGACCCCATTCCGGCCCCGCCGCCCGACAAGGGCATGACCGCCGGCTGGTACACGGACAGCGCCGCGCCCGGCTCGCGGGGCGCCGCCGTGATCATCGGCCACGACGACACCCGCGACGGCAAGGCCGTCTTCCGCGACCTGGACAAGGTCACCGAAGGCACGGCGATCGACGTCGAACGCGGCGACGGCACCGTGCTGCACTTCTCCGTGACCGGCACCGAGAAGACCGCCACCAGCGACTTCCCCGTCCACAGGGTCTTCGGGGAGACGCCGCAGAAGGCGCTGCGCCTGGTGACGTGCACGGGCGGCCACGGCACGCACGACGGCCGCCCGGCGGAGAACCTCATCGTCTACGCGACGCTGCGCGGCTGACCGGCCGGGCGGGGCCCGTCCAACGGTCAGGCGATCTCTGCGGAGAGCGTGATCGTCGTCCCCGCGAGCGCCTGGCTGACCGGGCAGTTCTTCTTGGCGTCCTCGGCCGCCGAGGCGAACGCCTCCTCGTCCAGGCCGGGCACCTCGCCGCGCACGCTCAGGTGGATGCCGGTGATGCCCTCACCCGGCTGGAAGGTCACCTCCGCCTTGGTCTCCAGGCGCGTGGGCGGCGTACCGGCACCGGTCAGGGCGTGCGAGAGGGCCATGGAGAAGCAGCTGGAGTGAGCGGCCGCGATGAGCTCCTCCGGGCTCGTCCTGCCGTCGGGCTGCTCCGCGCGGGAGGCCCAGGTGACGGGGTACGTCCCGATGCCGGACGACTGGAGGGCGACTTCGCCGCTGCCCTTGATCAGCTCGCCGTTCCAGACGGTGGTCGCGATGCGGTTGGTGGCCACGGTGGTGTTCCTCCCGGGAAGAAGCGCTACGGGCGCCGTACGTACGGTCCGATCATCATGCCCCCGCCGGTTCGGCCCCCGCTCCGACACGCCCGTTCCAGGCGACCAGCGCCGGGCGTCCGTGCTCGGTGCCGATCCGGCTGACGGTGCCGGTGTCCAGGCGGAACAGGGCGCCGGCGGACGGCGGCAGGCCGAGCCTACGAGCCGTCAGCACGCGCAGGAAGTGGGCGTGGGCGACGAGGACGACGTCGCCGTCGCCCGCGGCCTCCTCCAGCCGGGGTGCGATGCGGGCCAGGACGCGGTCGGCGCGCACGCCCACCTGTCCGGGAGTCTCCCCCGGATGCCCCTCGGGGCCGGGCACGACGCCGTCGTCGAAGAGGAACCAGCCGGGCCGGGTGCGCCGGATCTCTGCGGTGGTGACGCCCTCGTAGCCGCCGTAGTCCCACTCCCGCAGGTCGGGATCGGTGTGGGCGCCCTTGAGACCGGCCAGCTCGGCGGTGCGCGCGGCCCGCGCCATGGGGCTCACCAGCACCAGCCCGATGCTCCGCCCCTCCAGCAACGGCCGCAGCTGCCCGGCCTCGCGCTCACCGCGCTCGGTCAGCGGCTTGTCCGTCCAGCTCGTGTGCCGTCCGTCGCGGCTCCAGGCGGTCTCCCCGTGCCGGATCAGCAGCAGCTCACTCATCGCCGGCCTGCGGTCCTCCCTGGGCCTTCGCCTGCTGCTCGGCCACGGAGGCCCGCACCTCGTCCATGTCCAGCGACCGCGCCTGCCGGATCACGTCCTCCAGGGCGGGCTCCGGCAGGGCCCCGGGCTGCGCGAACACCGCGATGTTGTCGCGCACGACCATCAGCGTCGGGATCGAGCGGATCTCGAAGGCCGCCGCGAGCTCGGGCTGCGCCTCGGTGTCGACCTTGGCGAAGACCAGGTCGTCGTGGCGCTGGGCCGCCCGCTCGAACACCGGAGCGAAGCTCCGGCAGGGGCCGCACCACTCGGCCCAGAAGTCGATGAGGACGAACCCCGCACCGGACACGATCTCGTCGAAGTTGTCCTTGGTGAGCTCAACGGTGCTGCTGCTCATGCCCGCCTACCCGCTTCCGCTTCCGTGATGACGTCGGTGGGGCCGGTCGGTCCCACGGGCGCCAACCGGCCCGGCCGGCGAGGTATTCCACCACGCCACGGCCAGGGCCGGGACCCGGCCCGGCCTAGCCACGGATCTGCACACAGGCCCGCCCGCGGGGCTTGAGCTTGTCCGGCCCGCGCTCCTTCCCCAGGAGCTGGACCTTGTCGTCCACCACGTGCTCCCACCCCTCGGCACAGAACACGGTGCGGTCGGGCACGGTGCGGCCCAGCGCCACGGTGTAGGGCTGGCCGTAGCGCCAGTGCCGGAGCGCGCTCTCGCCCTTCAACCCCCCTCCGTACATCTTGAAGTGCCCGAAGAACTCGCCGCCGGGCGTCGCCGAGGCCGACACGCGGTACACCAGCCGCCCCTCGCCCGCCACGGAAATGCAGGTCTGCACGGCACACGAGGCCGCCCCGGCCCCCGGCGCCCCGGCAGCCGCCGAGGGAGCGGTGACCGCGACCAGGGCCACCATTCCGACCGCACTCGCACCGTTCCGCAGCCGCCGGTGCAGCTTCGCCACAACACGTCTCATGCCCCCACCCTGGCCCGGCCCCGGCACCACGCCCGGCAGCCGCGCACCGCACTCCCCCGAAGGAGGCACGTTCCGGGGAGGCCGGTCAACGGGGGTTCACGAGAAGAGCGCGGTGGCCGCCTGTCCGAGCCGTGCGACGACGTCGCCGACGACCGCGACGTGGCCCACTCGGGAGGCGATGGTCTGGAGCAGGCTGCCCGAGACCACCGGATCCGGCCGGGGTGCCGCCACCTCCTGCCGCAGCCGCCGGGCCACCTCCTGGACCTGCGCGGCGTCGGGGACCGCGGAGGCGTATGTCCCGAGGACACGGACGAGCTCGTCGATGCGGTCGATGACCTCCCGTGTGCGGGGGTCGTCGCCGGCGTCGTTGCCGTACCTGTGGCCGACGTGGAAACCGCTGCCTCCGCTGATGTCACCGACGTTGATGCTGCTGTCCGATCCCATGGCAGACCCCTCCGTGCGTCCTGTTCCGGTGTGCCGGCTTCGTCGACCGCTACCGCTGCGGCTGCCGGGCGCCCGGGGAGCCGCCGGCCCCTCCCCGCGCACCGTGCCCGACGGAGAATCCGGAGCCGCCGCTGATGTTCCCCACGCGGATCCGGTTGTCGTTGTTGTTGTTGACCGTGCTGTTGTTGATGGTCGTCTGGTGCGACGCGAACTCGGCAAGGTCGACGTCGTGCGCGGCGAGGAAGTCGCCGACGCTCTTGAGGACCCGCTCCTGCACCACCTTGACGACCATGATTTCGTCGAGCTCCAGGAAGTAACGGACCCGGTCCTCGCCGGCCGCCTCTTCGCGGATGCTGGGCAGGGCGCCGTAGTCGAAGAGGTAGTCGTGCCGGATGTAGCGCTCCTGACCGCGGCGGCGCCGGTACGCCCGGTACCTGCGGCGTACGTGCCGGGCCGTCGCCACCGGGGAGGACAGCAGGTCGGGCAGGGCTCTCGCGGACGCCGTGACGACGGCGTCCGCCAGGGCGCCCGCCCCCGACCGCAGCCGCAGGGTGTCCACCGCCTGGTACCGGCCGAGCAGGGGCGGGAGGGTGAAGGCGATCGACTCCAGGAAGAGCGATCCGCGCGTGCGGACGGCGCGCACGAACAGGGTGACGACCAGCTGGCCGCCCCAGGCCGGCACTTCGACGCACACGTAGGCCCGGCTCGGCGCCCCGGGCCCGGTCGGCCGGCTGCGGATCACCTCGGGTCCGATGCTGGTGACCGGCGGCGCGAGCCGGTCGGGCAGCAGTCGTGCGTCGCCCCGGACGTCGTAGCCGCTGACGAAGAGGCGCTCGTCGACGCGCAGATCCGGCATGCCGAGCTCCCGCAGCGCCTGGATGAGGGCGGTGTGGAGGTCGGCCGTCTCGAAGGGCTTCGGCTGCTTGCGGACGCCGTCGCCGCCCATCGCCCCCTGCTGGATGTCGATCGCGAAGGACCACTCGTCCACGAGCAGGCCGCTGCCCGCGAAGGGGTAGTAGGTGGCGAAGACCATGAGGTTGCCGTGCGGGCGGGCGGCCACGGCGGCCAGCCGCCGGCGGACGCGGCGGGTGTGGGGCTCGGGGGCGTCGGCGGCCTTGAAGCGGCCGCGGGTCATGCGGCGTTCCAGGACGAAGTAGTCGGTGATCCAGCGCTCCGTGGCGCAGGCGAGCAGGGCCGCGACGAGTGCCGTGCAGAGCACCGGCCACCGGCCGGCCACCTGCTCCAGGATCCCGCGGGCGTCCCTCGCCTCGGCCAACGACGTCAGGTCCTGCCGACGCAGTCCGATCAGCAGGGCCGCCGTGCTCCACAGCAGCACGACGAGCAGCACCGCATCGCGGGCGGCCCTGCGCCGGAGCATCGCGACGGCCCAGCGCGTGACGGCGGCGAGGTCCACCCCGTAGGCGGGGCTCAGGGCCCGGAAGGGCTGGTCGACGATCCGGTCGACGACCAGCGCGGCGAAGCGCGCATCGAGCTGGGTGGCCGCGGAGAGGTAGCGGGTCGTCTGGCTCCGGGAGTCGCTCTCGCGCACCGGTCCGCCGGTACCCGGGCCGGCCGCGGGGTCGAGGTACGTCAGGCGCACCGAGCCCAGGGCGAGGGTGTCGCCGTGGGCGAGCCGCGTCCGGGCCCCCGGCGTCAGCGACGCGCCGTTCAGCAGCACGCCGTTGGTGGAGTCGAGGTCGCTGATCCACACGCCGTCGGTGTACCGCTCCACCGCGGCGTGACGGCCGCTCACATCGCGGACGGGCAGGGCGATGTCGCCGGCCCGTCCGATGACGAGGGAGCGCCCGCCGAGCTCCCACCGCATCCCGGCGAGCGCGGCCGGCGCGGTGGCGACGAGGAGCGGCGGTGCGGGGGGAGGGGGCGCGCCCGCCGGCATGGGCGGCGCCCCGGGCGGGGGCACGAAGTGATCCACCATCGATGGCCGCCTCTCCCCCGTGCCACCCGCGCCGTCGGTACGGCCTCGGCCGCCTTCGCCGCGGCCCGGAAGGGGGTGTGCGCGGGCGGCCTCGCCATAGTGGGGACCGGCCGCGCCGATGGCAATACGCCACGGGTGGCCGAAAAGAATTTCGTACGCCCGCCTCCCGGCGCCGGCGCACCCCCGCGCCGGACCGGCTCCCGAGAGGTACGTCACAGCACGACGCCCCGCCCGGAAAGGACCGGTCGGGGCGTCGAAAGCCCAGGTGGCATCGTTTCTGCACCTGTGCCGCGCAGTGGGGCGGGTGGGACTCGAACCCACGGCCGACGGATTATGAGTCCGCTGCTCTAACCGGCTGAGCTACCGCCCCGTTCACGGCGCGTCGCGCACATCTGTGCGCGCCGTCTGCCGCAGCATAGCCGTTCATACGATCTGCTGCCCCGGAGGGGCCGTATCGTGTGATCGGTCTGACCATGAGGACTTCGATCACGGCCGGTACGGTTCCCACCGGAATGAAAAAAGGACCCCGGAGGGCCCTCTCTCACTGCTCCCCCGACTGGACTCGAACCAGTAACCTGCCGATTAACAGTCGGCTGCTCTGCCAATTGAGCTACAGGGGACCGCGCTCCCCCGACTGGACTCGAACCAGTAACCTGCCGATTAACAGTCGGCTGCTCTGCCAATTGAGCTACAGGGGATTGTCGCGTTTGCCTCGAATGCACCTCCGAACCGGTCTCCCGGGCGGCGGGCGCTCGCTGCGAGACATAGATTAGCGCAAGCAGGGGGGTGCTCCGCCAATCGGTATCCCCCAGGGCCCCGGGAGTGACCTTCGGTCCGGCCGGGTAGGCGGCTGCACAGCGGATCCAACGGAAGGATGGGGCGCGATGCGCTACCGGCTGACGTTCATCACCGGCGCGGCTGTCGGGTACGTGCTCGGGGCTCGCGCCGGGCGCGAGCGGTACGAGGAGCTGCGCAAAGGAGCACAGCGGGTTGCGCACAACCCGGCGGTGCGCAATACCGCCGAGACCGCCGCGGTGAACGGCCGGGCGATGGCCGGCAGGGCCCTCGGCAAGGTGGGCGAGCGGCTGCCGGGGTCCGTGACGAGCCGGATCCGTTCCCTGCGCGAACAGCGGGCGGGCGACGAGGACGACTGGGGCACCAGCAACACCTGACCGGATGCGGGGCGGACGCCCAGGGTTTGGCATCATCTCGGCATGGGCATAGTCGCCGGGTTGGACAGTTCCTCAGAGAGCACGCGCATCGTGGTGTGCGACGCGGACACGGGTGCCGTGCTCCGGCAGGGGTACGCACCCCATCCACCGTCATCGCCCGAGGGCGATCCGCAGGCATGGCTGATCTCGCTGGGCGAGGCGGCCACCGGGGGCCTGCTGGAGGGCGTCCAGGCCATCGGCGTCTCCGCGCAGCAGCACGGGCTCCTCACGCTCGACGCGGGCGGCGTACTCGTCCGTCCGGCCCTGCTGGGCAACGACAAACGGATGCAGGTCGCGGCGGCCGATCTCACCGACGCGCTGGGCGGCCGGGCCGCCTGGGCCGAGGCCGTCGGGGCGGTGCCACAGGCGGCGCAGCCGCTGGCGAAGCTGCGCTGGATGGCCCGTAACGAGCCCGAGTCCGCCGCCCGGGTGGCCGCGGTGCTGCAGCCGCACGACTGGCTGGTCTGGCAGCTGCTGGGCCGCCCGGCGCGCTGCACGACCGACCGTGGCGACGCCTCCGGCACGGGATTCTGGTCCGCGGCCACCGGCGGCTGGCGGCCGGACCTGATGGAGCTGGCGCTGGGCCGCCAGGCGGCGCTGCCCGAGGTGCTCGGCCCCGCCGACCCGGCCGGGCACACCCCGGAGGGCCTGCTGATCTCCGCCGGCACGGGCGAGACCATGGCCGCGGCCTTCGGGCTGGGCGTGGGCCCCGGTGACGCGGTGATCTCGCTGGGCGCCTCCGGCTCCGTCTTCGCCGTGCACCACTCGGCACTCGCCGACTCCACCGGCACCATCACCTCCTTCGCCGACGCGACGGGCATGCACCTGCCGGTCGTGCACACCCTCAACGCCGTGCGCGTCCTGCGCGGCACCGCCGAAATGCTCGGCACGGACCTAGCGGGTCTCTCCGAGCTGGCCCTGCAGTCCTCGCCGGGCTCCTACGGCCTGGTCCTGCTGCCGTACCTGGAGGGCGAGCGCACCCCGCACCTGCCCCACACGGCGGGCACGCTGGCCGGTCTGCGGCGCGAGAGCATGAAGCCGGAGCACCTGGCCCGGGCGGCCTTCGAGGGCATGCTGTGCGGCCTCACGGACGCCCTGGACGTGCTGCGCGGGCGTGGCGTCGAGGTGCACCGGGTTTTCCTGCTGGGCGCGGCGGCGGAGCTGCCGGCCGTGCAGGCCATCGCCCCGTCGCTGTTCGGCGCCCAGGTCGTCGTGCCGCAGCCCGCGGACTACGCGGCCATCGGAGCGGCCCGGCAGGCCGCGTGGGCGCTGGGCGTGCAGCAGGGCGTGCTGTCCCCGCAGCAGCCCCCGCTGTGGCCCGCAGCGGCCAGCCAGACGTTCGAGCCGGGCCCCGAGGACCTGGGGGTCGGGCAGGCGGTGCGCCAGCAGTACGCGACCGTGCGGGAGCAGACCCACCCCGGAGCGTTCGCCCCCACCAGCGCCTGAGCCGTCGGCCACCGCCCGGGCCGTACGCCCGGTCAGTCCAGGTAGCCGCGCAGCTGGTCGGCGAAGGCGTGGTCGCGCAGTTTGTTGAGGGTCTTGGACTCGATCTGGCGGATGCGCTCCCGCGTGACGCCGAAGATCCGGCCGATCTCCTCCAGCGTGCGCGGCCGGCCGTCGACCAGCCCGTACCGCAGTTGCACGACCTTGCGCTCGCGCTCGCCCAGCGTGGAGAGCACGGCCTCCAGGTGCTCGCGCAGCAGCAGGAACGCGGCCGACTCCACGGGGGAGGTGGCGTCGCCGTCCTCGATGAGGTCGCCGAGCGCGACGTCGTCCTCCTCGCCCACGGGCGCGTGCAGGGACACCGGCTCCTGGGCGAGGCGCAGCACCTCGCTGACGCGCTCCTCGGACAGTTCGAGGTGGGTGGCGACCTCCTCGGCCGTGGGTTCGTAGCCGCGCTCCTGCAGCATGCGGCGCTGCACCCGCACCACACGGTTGATCAACTCCACGACGTGGACCGGGACTCGTATCGTCCGGGCCTGGTCGGCGAGCGCCCGCGACATGGCCTGCCGGATCCACCAGGTCGCGTACGTCGAGAACTTGTAGCCGCGGGCGTAGTCGAACTTCTCGACCGCCCTGATCAGGCCGAGGTTCCCCTCCTGGACGAGGTCGAGCATCGTCAGGCCGCGGCCGATGTAGCGCTTGGCGACGGAGACGACCAGGCGCAGGTTGGCCTCGATGAGGCGGCGCTTGGCCATGCGGCCGAGGACGACCAGACGGTCGAGGTCGAGGGCGAGCTGGGTGTCGAGGTCGGGGGTGTTGCCCAGCTTCTCCTCGGCGAACAGGCCCGCTTCGACCCGGCGGGCCAGCTCCACCTCCTCCGCGGCCGACAGCAGCGGGATGCGGCCGATCTCCCGCAAGTACTGGCGGAAGAGGTCGGAGGAGGGGCCGCTGGTGTCGGCCCGTACGGCCGGTTCGGGAGCCGCCTCCTCGGGGAGGGTCAGGGTCTCGGACGCGGGCGGCTCGGCCTGCTGCGGCACGGTCGGTGCCGGATCGGTCAGGGCCTGAGGCAGGGTCGGGGTCCGGGTCTGCACGGGGGCGACCTCCAGGGTGATCGCTGCTGAGGCGGCAGAGCATGCGGCAGAGCATTCGTGGCGCGGCGGCGGCCGGGCCGCCGCCCGTGCCGGGGAGCTGGAGCGGCTTCGCGGGGGGATCCGGGTCCGGCAGGCCGGGCCTGCCGCGCTCCGAGGACCTCAGGCACCGCCCACCAGTGTGGGGCACGACGCGGGCCCGCCACGAGGGGCGTGCGCTCACTTTCTGAGCCCGGACCGTGACCGGGCGCTTACGGCGCTCTTCGCGCAGGGTACGGGCGGGAAGCGGCCTGCGGGCGGGCAGGCCGCCGTGGCGGGTTCCGGGTCCGGAGCGCTGCCGGGCCCCCGGGAGGGCCGTTACAGGGCGGCGGCGCCGCGGTCCTTCAGGGAGCGGCCGTACTGCTCCAGGACCCACAGTTCGTTCTGCACGGCGGTCAGGTGGGCCGGGTCGGCCTGGCTGCCCAGGCGGACCAGGCCGGCCTGGACGTCCTGGATGCGGCGCTCGACGGCCCGCAGGCGGACCTGGACGAGTTGCATGCCGGCGTAGGTCTCGTCGACGTTCTTGCTGCGGATGGCCTCGACGGCGAGCTCGGTGACCAGGGCGCGCACGGTGTCGTCCGGGGCGGCGTCCCGGACGGCGGCGAGGTAGTCGCCGGGGGCGTCGGTGACACCGCCGGCCTGCTCGATGGCGCGGCGGACGGCGACGTAGGGCTGTGCGGTGAACTCGTCCTCGCCGTAGGCGTCGAAGGCGGGGGCGACCAGCTCGGGCCGCTGGAGGGCGAGCTTGAGCAGCTCGCGCTCGGTGAGGGCCGCGGGACTGCGGAGGTTGAGCGCGGGACCGCGGGGGGCCGTCGCCTGCGGCTGCGGGGCGGCGGCCGGCGGGGCGGCGCGGTGCGGTGTGCGGGCGTCGGGGCGCTGGCCGCGCTCGCGGGCCCAGCGGGCCAGCTGGCCCACGCGGCGGACGACGAACTGGGTGTCCAGGATGCCGAGCATGCCGGCGAGCTGGACGGCGTACTCGTGCTGGATGGCGCCGTTCTTGATGTTCGCGACGATCGGGGCTGCGGCCTCCAGGGCGGCGGCGCGGCCCTCGGCGGTGTCCAGGTTGTGCCGGGCGACGACCTGGCGGATGGCGAAGGCGAACAGCGGGGTGCGGGAGTCCACGAGGGCCGCCACCGCCGCGTCGCCCTGGGCCAGGCGCAGCTCGCAGGGGTCCATGCCGCCGGGGGTGATGGCGATGGAGGTCTCGGCGGCGAACTTCTGGTCGTCCTCGAAGGCGCGCAGGGCGGCCTTCTGGCCGGCGGCGTCGCCGTCGAAGGTGAAGACGACCTCGGAGGCGGAGTTGTCCATCAGCAGCCGCCGCAGGATCTTGATGTGGTCGCCGGCGAAGGCGGTGCCGCAGGTGGCGATGGCGGTGGTGACGCCCGCGAGGTGGCAGGCCATGACGTCGGTGTAGCCCTCGACGACGACGGCGCGGTTGCTCTTGGCGATGTCCTTCTTGGCGAGGTCGATGCCGTAGAGGACGTGCGACTTCTTGTAGATCGCCGTCTCGGGGGTGTT
The DNA here is from genome assembly GCF_020328095.1 of Streptomyces sichuanensis. Taxonomy (NCBI): domain Bacteria; kingdom Bacillati; phylum Actinomycetota; class Actinomycetes; order Kitasatosporales; family Streptomycetaceae; genus Streptomyces; species Streptomyces sichuanensis. Next base: position 67,696 of record NZ_JAIXMK010000009.1, on the reverse strand, counting down.
GAGGTACTTGGGGCCGTTGTCGTCGTCGCGCAGCTTGCGGGCACCGAAGCCGATGACCTCGCCGGTGATGTCGCGGATGGGCCACATCAGGCGGCCGCGGAAGCGGTCGATGGGCTTGCCGCTGCGGCTGTCCTGGGCGAGGCCGGAGAGCAGCAGCTCCTTGTCGCTGAAGCCCTTGCCGCGCAGGAAGCGGGTGAGGTGGTCCCAGCCCGCCGGGCTGTAGCCGACGCCGAAGTGCTGCGCCGCGGCCTGGTCGAAGCCCCGGCCGGCCAGGAACTTCCGGCCGATCTCCGCCTCGGCGCTGCCGAGCTGCTCGGCGTAGAACTGGGCGGCGATCTTGTGGGCCTCGACGAGGCGGATGCGCTCGCCCTGCTGGCGGCCGGGGGTGTAGCCGCCCTCCTCGTAGCGCAGCGTGATGCCGGCCTGGGAGGCGAGGCGCTCGATGGTCTCGGAGAAGGAGAGGTGGTCGATCTTCATGATGAAGTCGACGGTGTCCCCGCCCTCCTGGCAGCCGAAGCAGTAGAAGAGCCCCTTGGCCGGGCTGACCTGGAAGGACGGGGACTTCTCGTCGTGGAAGGGGCACAGTCCCTTGAGGTTGCCGCCGCCCGCGTTGCGCAGCTGGAGGTACTCGGACACGACGGCGTCGATCGGGACCGCGTCCCGGACCGCCTTCACGTCGTCATCGTTGATCCTGCCTGCCACGCGTGAATTCTACGGTGACCCGCCGACACCGCCGTCCGCCCCGGTCTCCGCCTCGCTCCCGGGCAGCTTGATCGTGAAGACGAAGTGCGGTCCGACGCCCTCGACCGTGAACTCCTCGCCGCGCACCTCGAAGCCGTGGTGCTCGTAGAAGCCGCGGGCCGAGGTGCGGCCGTTGCACCACACCAGGGCGGCGCCACGGGCCGCGGCCTCGGCGAGGCCCGCCCGCAGGACGGCGACGCCGTGGCCGTGGCCGCGCACGGCCGGGTCGCTGGCCATGCCGCGGAAGCGGTACGCGCTCTCGCCCGTGCCGGGCAGCGGCTCGGGGAGGAACGTGACGCAGGCCCGTACCGTCCCCGCCCCGTCGTAGGCGGCGACGTGGAAGGTGCCGGGCGCGGCGTCCTCGGGGAAGACGGCCGCCGCGGCGGGCAGGCCGGGCCGCAGCACGGCGTGGCGCAGGGCGAAGATCTCCGCGACGGGGACGAGCGCGGTGCGCGCGGGGCCCGTGACCGGCGCTCTCATGACGCGTCCAGCGAGTCGAGGGCGACGCCCGGGTCGGCCAGGGCCTCGGCGTCGAGGCGGGCGCCGGAGCGGATGAGGCGCTGGACGGTCCCGGCGACGTCCCACACGTTGACGTTCATCCCGGCGAGCAGCCGGCCCTCGCGCAGCCAGAAGGCGATGAACTCGCGCTTTCCGACGTCGCCGCGGCAGACCACCTGGTCGTAGGAGCCGGGGGGCGCGTAGCCGGAGTACTCCATGCCCACGTCGTACTGGTCGGAGAAGAAGTAGGGCACCCGGTCGTAGGAGACCTCCTGGCCGAGCATGGCGCGGGCGGCGGCGGGGCCTTCGTGGAGGGCGTTGGCCCAGTGCTCGACGCGCAGCCGGGTGCCGAGCCAGGGGTGCTCGGCGGCGGCGACGTCCCCGGCGGCGTAGACGTCGGGGTCGGAGGTGCGCAGCGAGGCGTCGACGGCGACGCCTCCGCCGTCGGCCCGGTCGACGAGGGCGAGGCCGGCGGCCTCGGCGAGGGCGGTGCGCGGGGCGGCGCCGATGGCGGCCAGGACGTCGTGGGCGGGGTGCTCCTCGCCGTCGTCGGTGCGGGCGGCCAGGACCATGCCGTCGTGGCCGGCGATCTCGGTGAGGCGGGCGCCGAAGTGGAAGCGGACGCCGTGCTCGGTGTGCAGGTCGGTGAAGAGCTGGCCCAGCTCGGGGCCGAGGACGGTGTGCAGCGGCGTCGGCTCGGGCTCGACGACGGTCACCTCGGCACCGTAGCCCCGGGCGGCGGCGGCCACCTCCAGGCCGATCCAGCCGGCGCCGGCGATGACGAGGTGGCCGTTGTCGCGGCCGAGGGAGGACAGCACGCCGCGCAGCCGCTCGGCGTGGGCGAGGCGGCGCAGGTGGTGGACGCCGGCCAGGCCCGTGCCGGGGATGTCCAGGCGGCGGGGCTCGGCGCCGGTGGCCAGCAGCAGCTTGTCGTAGTGGACGAGGGTTCCGTCGCCCAGGCGCACGGACTTGGCCGCACGGTCGAGGTGGACGGCGGGCTGGCCGAGGTGGAGCTCGACGTCGGCCTTGGCGTACCAGTCGGGTTTGTGGACGAAGACGCTGTCGCGCGCGTCGCGGCCCGTGAGGTAGCCCTTGGAGAGCGGCGGGCGCTCGTAGGGGTGCTCGCGTTCGTCGCAGATGAGGATCACCCGGCCGGTGAAGCCCTCGCTGCGGAGGGTCTCGGCCGCCTTGGCGCCGGCCAGGCCCCCTCCGACGATGACGAACGTCTGGTGTGCGTCCACCACTTGCTGCCTCCTCGCTGCCACGCAGTACGTCACGGTCGAGACGTCTGCGGTTGTCGCCCCCGGACGAAAAGCGCCACTGCCGAGCGTCCCGCACCCGGACTGCCGCCGGTAGAGGGAGTACCCCGGACCGGCCGCCGGCCGCAAGGGCCTGCCGGGGTCATCCCCGGGGGCCGTCCGGCGGGGCGGGCTGCCGGGCGCGGCCGGGCCCGGTGAGCCGGGCGTGCAGGGAGCGCGCGGTGGCGTCGGTGAGGGCGGCGATCTGGTCGACGACCGCGCGCAGCCGCCCGGCGTCGTCGGCGGCCTCGGCGTACAGCGTGCGGAACTGCGGGTCGAGGCCGTCGGGGGCGCGGGCGACGAGCGCCTCGCCGAGCTCGGCGATGACCACGCGCTGCTCGGCGCGGAGCTTCTCCTGGTCCTCGCGCTGCATGACGTACCGGTCGGCGACGGCCTTGAGCACCGCGCACTCCAGCCGCGTCCCCCGCGGTACGACCAGCTCGGCGCGGTAGCGGGTGAGCCGGCCGGGCCCCCACGCGGCCCGGGTGGCCCCTTCGGCGGCGAGGCAGAAGCGGCCGATGAGCTGGCTGGTGGCGTCCTTCAGGCGGGCCTGGGAGACGGCGGAGCCGTCGTAGCCGTGCGGCCACCACTCCTGCTCCAGGAGGCGGTCGAGGGCTTCGGCGAGTTCCTCGTGGTCCGCGCCCGGCGCGTAGCGGCCGGCGGCGACGGCGAAGACGTCGCGGCGCTCGGCCTCGGCGAGCAGGACGTTCGGGTCGAGGTGGCCGGCGTGCAGGCCGTCCTCGACGTCGTGCACGGAGTAGGCGACGTCGTCGGCCCAGTCCATGACCTGGGCCTCGAAGCTCTGGCGGTGGGCGGGGGCGCCCTCGCGCAGCCAGGTGTAGACGGGGACGTCGTCGGCGTAGACGCCGAACTTGCGTGACGCCGGGTCGGTGGGGTGACCGCCGCGCGGCCAGGGGTACTTGGTGGCGGCATCGAGGGCGGCGCGGGTGAGGTTGAGGCCGACGCTGACGAGCTCGCCCGTGGCCGGGTCGGGCACGAAGCGCTTGGGCTCCAGCCGGGTCAGCAGGCGCAGCGACTGGGCGTTGCCCTCGAAGCCGCCGCAGGGGGCGGCAACTTCGTCGAGCGCCTGCTCGCCGTTGTGCCCGAAGGGCGGGTGGCCGAGGTCGTGCGCCAGGCAGGCGACCTCGACGAGGTCCGGGTCGCAGCCGAGGGCCGCGCCCAGCTCCCGGCCGACCTGGGCGCACTCCAGGGAGTGGGTCAGGCGGGTGCGGGGGCTGGCGTCCCAGCCCCGGTCGCTGGCGCCCGGCGTGACGACCTGCGTCTTGCCGGCGAGGCGGCGCAGCGCCGCGGAGTGCAGCACCCGGGCCCGGTCGCGCTGGAACGCCGTGCGGCCCGGGCGCTTGTCGGGCTCGGGGGCCCAGCGCTCCACGTCGGACGGCTCGTATCCGGCGATGCCGGGCTTTTCTGTCGCGGTCCCTGCTGTGCTGCCGTTCATACTCCCGACGGTAGCCGCAGGGTGTGACAGCAGCGATGCGCGTGCGGCGGGGGAAGGGCGCCGGGGCCCCCGGACACCTGCGGTGGGCATCCGTCCGGGAGTCCGGGAACCACGGGGAGCGCTGCGACGTTGATCTCTCCCGAACGGGGAGGTCTCATGAATGCGGCGGGTCCGGTGCGCATGGCGTGCCGTCGTCTACGGCTGCTGCTGCGGTTGCGGCTGCCGGCGACCAGGGGCGGCAGGCGGCGCGCGCTGTGGGTGCTGATGGCCTCCAGCGTGCTGGCGCTGCTGCCCGCCACCTGGGTGTACGCGGCCGGTACGCCCCGGATCCGGGCCATCGACGAGGTGCCGCAGGCACCAGTGGCGATGGTCTTCGGCGCGGGCCTGTGGCAGGGCGAGCCGTCGCCGTACCTCGCGCACCGGCTGGACGCCGCGGTGGAGCTCTACCGCAAGGGCACGATCCGCGTGGTGCTCGTGACGGGCGACAACAGCCGCGCGGACTACGACGAACCGGACGCGATGCGCGCGTATCTGACGAAGCGCGGGGTGCCCGACGACCGCATCGTCAGCGACTACGCGGGCTTCGACACCTGGGACTCGTGCGCCCGCGCCCAGCGCATCTTCGGCGTGAAGCGGGCGGTGCTGATCACCCAGGACTTCCACATACGCCGCGCGCTGGCGCTGTGCAAGGCGGCGGGCATCGACTCCTACGGCGTCGGGGTGACGGCGAAGCACGACATCACCTGGTACGCGGGCGGGGCGCGTGAGGTCTTCGCGGCGGGCAAGGCCGCGCTCGACGCGTTCGTACGGCCCCGGCCCGCGTTCCTCGGCCCGCACGAGCCCGGGGTGGAGCGGGCGCTGGCGGGCTGACAGGGCCGACGGGCCGGGGCCGGGGAGCTTCCGCCGGTCCCGGCGGGCTCGGCGGTCCCGTCGGGCTCGTCAGTCGAGCTGGACCAGCAGGGTCTGCCAGCGCGGACCGGATGTCTCACGGACCAGGACCAGCATCTGCTTGCGGTCGTTGAGGGCCTCGATACTCTCCAGCACGGTGCCCTGCGGCAGGCTCAGCATCTCGTCCAGCCGGTGCACCGTGCCGCGCGGGTCCCAGACCGCCGGGACGTTGTCGAGCACCTGGTCGGTGCCGGTCCGGACGGTGCCGGTGATCCAGCCGCGGTCGTTGATCAGCCGGGCCTCGCCGCCGAAGCCCAGGTCGGCCAGCTCCTGCGGGGTGTCGGGGGCGGTCCAGCGCGTCGCCGTGTACCTGCGGCCCGGCCGCTCCTGTGCGCCGACCGCCACCTCGCTGTTGTTGACCGCGTTGAGCCAGGTCCGCGAGACGTCGGCGGAGGACGCGGTGTACGTGTCGGTGCCGCCGTCGGGGTGCCAGGCGGTGCCGTGCGTGGGCCCCGTGCCGACGATCAGTCCCTCGTCGTTCAGGGCCCGCGGGTATCCGTCGCTGGGCCCGGCGACGAGCTGGAAGCCCGTCCGGGCCTGCCAGCGGTAGCGGGCGGTCAGGGGGCGCGGGTGGGCGATCGCCGGCGGCAGGACCATGTGGGACGCCGACAACAGGACCGTGCCGTCCTCCCCCAGCGACGCCAGGCCGACCCGCTCCTCGCCCGCGGGGATGCCGAGGGAGGTCATGGCCCCGTCGGGGTCCCACATCACCAGCTCCGTCCCCGACACCCCCACGACCCGGCCGTCGTCCGCGATGTCCATGGGCGTTCCCTGCCCCTGGAGGGCCCGGCGGCGTCCCGTCACCGGGTTCCACACTCCGGCCTCGCCCGACGCCTCGCGCACGACCACGTCGCCGTGCCGGTTGAGGGCACGGGCGACGTCGGTGCCCTCCAGCGTGGCGAGCACCCGGGCGCGCAGCCGGTGCCGGGCCGGGCCGTCGTCGCCGCGGGTGGCGCCCGGCTGCCCGGCGGCCGGCTGCCCGGCCGGTACCGGGCCGGTGCTCCCCGCGGCGGCCGTTCCGGCCGGAGCCAGCAGGGCCAGGGCCACCGCCGCGATGACGACGGCCCCCCTCCGCTTACCCGCTCTGCGCTGCTGTCCCACTCCCTGCACGGCCGGCCCCCTCCTGTGGGTGAGAAGGACACCGTGCCGGGCACCACCGCGCCGCGCCCCCGGAACGCCGCCACTGGCGGGTTCCCGTCACGGACGCGGCATCAGGCCCGCCGGGGCTCGCGGTCGTTGATGGCGTCCAGGTACAGCTTGAAGATCTCGTCGCCGTTCAGCGGGCTGTACGAGATCCGGTCGCTGTCCTCGCCGTCGGGGCCGCCGCCGTTGAGGCCGCCGAGGACGCCGATCAGATCGCCCGTTCTCGTCCGCTCGTCGAAGTGGGTCAGCCAGGGGCTGCCCGAGGTGCCGGAGAAGAAGCCCTCGCAGCGCATGACGAGCTGCTGGTGGCCCGGGAGCCGGCTCGTCATGGTCGTGCAGCGGACGGCCTGGTCGGCGGGGTCGCTGTCGGCGCTGGGATAGCCGATGACGGTGACGCGGTTGACGTCGCCGGGCGTGCGGACCAGACGGTTGGCGCCCGTGACGCGCTCGATCGGGCGGCCGCGGCCGTCGGGTCTGACGGTGGCGAAGGCGAAGTCCAGGTCGGAGCCGTCGCCGTAGTCGTCCCGGCGCGGGTCCGTGAAGGCGCGGTCGACGGCCCACACCCCGTACGGCTGCTTGCGCTCGCCCCGCCGGTAGTCCGGGACGAAGGCCGCGTCCTCGCCGAGGCCGCAGTGGCCGGCGGTGATGATGAGGTTGCCCTTGGGACTGTGGACCACGCTGGCCGTGCAGTGGTGGTCCCGCATGTCCTCGCCGACGTAGAACAGCACCCCGACACTGGGCACGCCGTCGAAGTGGCGGGCACTGCCGGTGATGCGCTGGGCCGGCTCGTCGGCGTCGCGGTCGTCGTCGCCGTCCGCGGCGGCGGACATCCTCGTCGGGCCCCAGAACCGCCGGGCCTCCGCGCTCGACCAGCTGCCGTCCCGTCCGTGTCCGCCGGCGCCCCGGGGGACGGCAGCCGCAAGAGCGACCACGTACAGCCCCGCGAGGACGGCCCGGACCCACCGGGCCCGGCTCCACCGGGAGAAAGGCACAGGCACCCCCAGCACGTCGGGAAGGTAGTCGACAGGCTAACCGCACGGCCCCGGATCGCCGTGCACCGGACTGCTTTCCGCACTGTCGGTCGTACGAATGCACGACAAATCCGTCAATCCTGCACCGGCTGCCCCTGCCCGTCCCGTCCGGCCCGCCGGCACCGTCCGGACCGTCCGGCCCGTCCCCCCTCGGCCGTCCTCAGCCGCCCCACTGGTCGTACGCCAGCTTGCACACCAGCGACACCACCACCACGACCAGCACGCCCCGGACGAAGCCGCTCCCGCGCTTCAGTGCCATGCGCGCGCCCACGGTGCCGCCCGCGAGGTTGAAGACGGCCATCGGCGCCGCCACCTGCCACAGGACGGCGCCCTGGGCCGAGAAGGTCACCAGCGCGCCCACGTTGGTGCAGACGTTGACGATCTTCGAGGTGCCGGAGGCGGTGACGAGGTCCATGTGCAGGATCCCGACCAGCGCGAGCACGAGGAAGGTGCCGGTTCCGGGGCCGATGAGCCCGTCGTAGAAGCCGATGCCGAGCCCGGCCACCAGGACGGCCGCCAGCACGCGGCGCCGCGTCACCGGGGCGGCCGGCGCCACGGCCGTGCCGAAGGCGGGCCGCAGGAGGACGAAGGCGAGGACCGCCAGCAGCACGGCCATGATCAGGGGGCGCAGGACGGCGCTGTTGATGCCGGAGGCGAAGAACGCCCCGGCCAGCGAGCCGCCGAGCGCGGCGAGGCCGATGCGCACGGCGGTGCGCAGGTCGAGGGGGGCCTTGCGGGCGTAGGCGACGGCGGCCGCGGTCGTGCCGCAGATGGCGACGGCCTTGTTGGTGCCGAGGATGTGCGCGGGTGCCGTGTGCGGCAGTCCCACGAGCAGCGCGGGGAGTTGGAGCAGGCCGCCTCCGCCCACCACGGCGTCGATCCACCCGGCCGCGGCCGCGGCCAGACAGAGCACGATCAGCGTTGTCAGGGATATGTCCGGGGTCACCGGCGGATCGTACGGGCACCCCGCGGGAGGCCGTACTTCCGGGCACCGGGACCGGACGCGCCGGGGCGCGGAGGCCCGCCCGCGTCGCTCCGGTGACCGAATGTCGAGTTGTCTTGCCAATCTCCCGGCGTTTTGGGGGAGTCGGACGGCTTTGGCGGGGCAGCATGGCCTGCATGACCTCACCCGCCGCCTCAGCACCGGGAGTCAGCATGCTGCAGAGCACCGTCACGTCCCACCGCACCGATGCCCAACGGCCCGTCCACGCCTGCGACCTCCTGGGCGTCGACCCGGGCTTACGGGAGAACCTGCACCGGATGACCGGCAGGCTGGCCGGTGCGGCGTCGGCGGCCGAAACGACGGCCATCGAGCGCGACATGGCCCACGTCCTCGGCCACGTCGTCGCCCGCCGCCGCGCCGAGCCCGGTGACGACCTCACCAGCGCGCTGCTGGCGGGACGCCAGGGGTACTGGGTGGGGGTCGACGACCGGGAACTGGTCGGCATGCTGGTGCGCCTGGCCATCGCCGGGCACCGGTCGTAGAACGGTCCCCGTGGTGCCGGGCCGGCGCCCATCGCAGAGGAGGAGCGCAGCGGACATGAACGGCTGGAGCACGAGCGACATCCCCGACCAGAGCGGCCGCACCGCCGTGGTGACCGGCGCCAACAGCGGCATCGGCTACGTCACCGCCCGGGAACTCGCCCGGCGCGGGGCGAGGGTGGTGCTGGCCTGCCGGGACGCCACGCGCGGCAAGGCGGCCGAGGAGCTGATGCGGGCCCAGGCGCCCGGCGCCGACCTGCGGCTCGCGCAGCTGGACCTCGCCGACCTGGATTCCGTACGGGCCTTCGCGGAGGACCTCGTGGAGGACCGGGTCGACCTGCTGGTCAACAACGCCGGGGTGATGGCGCTGCCGCACCGCCGGACGGTGGACGGCTTCGAGATGCAGTTCGGGACCAACCACCTCGGCCACTTCGCCCTGACCGGGCTGCTCCTCCCGCGGCTGCGCGCGGCCGCTCCGGGGGCGCGCGTGATCACCGTCTCCAGCGGGCTGCACTTCCTGGGGACGGTCGACCCGCGGGACCTGCAGATGGAGCACCGCTACCGGCGCTGGATCGCCTACGGGCGTTCCAAGAGCGCGAACCTGCTCTTCGTGCACGAGCTGGCGCGGCGGCTGACGGCGGAGGGCTCGGGCGTGGTGGCGGCCGCGGCGCACCCCGGCTACGCGGCGACCAACCTGCAGACGGCCGGGGCCCGGATGGAGGAGCGCGCCTGGCGGGAGAAGGGTGCGGAGCTGCTCAACCGCGCCGTTGCGCAGAGCCCCGAGGAGGGCGCGCTGCCGTCGTTGTACGCCGCCACCGCGCCGGACGTGCGGCAGGACGACTTCTTCGGGCCGCGCGTGCAGCTGTGGCGCGGCGCGCCCGTGCGCTCGGTGCGGGCGCGGTGGACGCTGGACGACCGGGCGAGCGCGGGCCTCTGGGCGGCGTCGGAGCGGCTGACGGGGGTCGTCTACGGGTGACGGGTGCCCCGGTGAGGCGGCCCTCGACGCCGTTCGACGCCGTACGGGCCGGGCCCTTCCTCTACTCCAGGCCCGCGGACTTCAGCAGTCTCCGCGCGCCCTCCCCGTCGATACGGGCCGCCAGCGCGGCCAGCGGCACGGCGCCCTCGCGCAGCAGGCCGCGCTCGCGGGAGCGGCGGGCGCCGGCGTCGAGGCGGTGCCACAGCAGCGGGTTGGCGGCGAGCACCGCAGGGTCCAGTTCGACGCGGTTGCCGCCGACGTCGCGCAGGACCAGCCGGGGCGCGACGCCGTCGGCGCGACGCACCTGGGTGAGCAGGTCGGTGCGCACGCGGTGCTCGCGCAGCAGTCCGCGCGCCGCCAGCCAGTCCTCGCCGGCGGTGATCCGCGGCGGCCGCAGCACGGCGACGAGCGCCGCGCCGATGGCCGTCCAGGAACAGCCGCGCTCCCAGTCGAGGCCGCCGCGGGCGAGGTCGGCGAGGAGCAGCACCCCGCCGAGCGACAGCCCGCACCACCAGGCGGTACGGGCCTCGCGCCGCCAGTTGCGGTCCCAGGCCCGGACGCCTCCGGGCGCGCCGCCCGCGGAGGGGCGTGCCTTGGGGTGGTGCCGGCCGTAAGCCTCGCGCACGCGTGCACGCGCCCCTACTGTCTGTCGCCGTCCCATGGTGGTGACGCTAGAGCCGTCGGGTCGGCACCCCGGCGCGTGTTGACGTCGCGCTGACGCGGTCTTGGCCAATCCTTGCGGCATGCTGACGCCCTGACCTCGCACGGCGTCAAGAACGCGTACGGATCCCGCCGAAATGCGCCAAGACGCCGCCAAGGCCGGGAGCGGCCCCGTGGGCCGCGGCGCAGTCTGAGCCTCCGACACCTCGGAGGTACGACAAAAGATGACCACAGTGGCCCACTCGGAGCACGCCTCGGGTACGGGTGAGGAACCGCCGGATACCGGCGCCGCGCGGACCGCCGAGGAGGACCGGCACCGGCTGACCGCCACCCAGGGCCTTGCGGCCCTGTCGCTGGACGCGATGGCGTCGGTGGCGTACGGGCCGGAGGCGGTCGTCCTCGTGCTGGCGGCGGCCGGGGCGCACGGCCTGGGGTTCACGCTGCCGGTCACGCTCGCCATCGCGGCCCTGCTGGCCGTGCTCGTCGCCTCCTACCGGCAGGTCATCGCGGCGTTCCCCGACGGCGGCGGGTCGTACGCCGTCGCCAAGCGGCACCTGGGCCGGCGGACGAGCCTGTTCACCGCGGCGTCCCTCGTCCTGGACTACGTGCTGAACGTGGCCGTGTCGGTGACCGCCGGTGTCGCCGCCCTCACCTCCGCCTTCCCCTCCCTGTACGGCGACCGGCTGTGGATCTGCCTGGGCGTCCTGGCCCTGGTGACGGGCGTGAACCTGCGCGGCATCGTAGACTCGGCGAAGGCGTTCATCGTGCCGACCGCCGTGTTCGTGGGCTCGATCCTGGTCCTGATCGTCGTGGGTCTCTTCCGTGACGCGCCCGTGAGCACCGAGGCCGCCGCCGGCCACGCCTCCGCCCTGGCCGGTGATGCCACGACCGTCGGCGCCCTGCTCCTGCTGAAGGCGTTCGCCGCCGGCTGCTCCGCGCTCACCGGCGTGGAGGCGGTCGCCAACGCCGTGCCGTCCTTCCGTGCCCCGGCCGCCCGTCGTGCCCAGCGCACGGAGGTCGCGCTGGGCGCGCTGCTGGGCGTCATGCTGATCGGGCTGTCCGTCCTCATCGGCCGCTTCCACCTGCAGCCGGTGGAGGGCGTCACCGTCCTCGCCCAGCTCGCGGACGCCTCACTGGGGCACAACGGGGCGTTCTACGTCGTGCAGTTCGCGACCGTGGTGCTGCTGGCGCTGGCCGCGAACACCTCCTTCGGCGGGCTTCCGGTGCTCATGGGCCTGCTGGCCCGCGACAATTACTTGCCGCACGTCTTCGGGCTGAAGGCGGACCGCCAGGTCCACCGGCACGGCGTACTGGCACTGGCGGCCGTCTCGGCGCTGCTGCTGGTCCTCTCCGGCGGTGACGTCAACACGCTGGTGCCGCTGTTCGCGATCGGGGTGTTCGTCGGCTTCACCATCTGCCAGGTCGGCATGGTCCGCCACTGGCGGCAGGAACGTTCCGCCGGGTGGCGCGGCAAGGCGCTGCTCAACGGCTTCGGGGCCGTGCTGACCGGGGTGTCGGCCGTGGTCGTCACGGCCACGAAGTTCACCGAGGGCGCCTGGCTGATCGTCGTGGCGCTCCCCCTGCTGGTGCTGGCCTTCGAGGCGGTCCACCGGGCGTACGCGCGCATCGGCGAGCGCCTGGAGCTGGGCCGGGTGCCGGAGGCCCCGCGGCGCTGCCGCTCGGTGGTGGTCGTGCCCGTCTCCTCGCTGTCCCGGCTGACCAGCAAGGCCCTGACCGCCGCGGTGTCGCTCGGGGACGAGGTGGTGGCCGTGACCGTCACCCAGCCCGATGCGGAGGGTCGGCGGGCGGCGGAGTCGCTGCGCCGCGACTGGGAGCTGTGGAGCCCCGGCGTCGACCTCGTGGAACTGCCCGCCCCCGGCCGCGCCCTGGGCCGCCCGATCGTCGCGTACGTCCGCGGGCTGGCCGACCGGCACCCCGACGTCCGGGTCACGGTGCTCATCCCCGAGGTGGAGCCCGCGCGCCTGTGGCAGCGGCTGCTGCAGAACCAGCGCGGCGCCGTCGTCGCCCACGCGGTCCGCCGGGACACCGACGCGGTGATCTGCCGGCTGCGGTTCCGGATCGACACCCGGCAGCCGGGCATGGTGCGGCCCGTGCCGGGGAAGGCCGGCACGCGGCGGTAACGGCACTGTCGTCATCCGCCTCCATCGTTGATCGTTGATCCGTACGGTCCCGATGCCGAGGGAGAGCCGACATGCCGATCAATCGCAGAACGCTCATGGCCGGCGCCGCCGGCCTCGCACTGACGGGCGGTACCGCCACCGCCTGCGGCACGAACACCGGCCGTGGCGGCGGCGGTTCGGGCAGACCCCGCCTGTCGCAGTGGTACCACCAGTACGGCGAGGCGGGCACCCGGCAGGCCGTCGGGCGGTACGCCGCCCTGTACGAGCGCGCCGACGTCCGGGTGGAGTGGCGTCCGGGCAACTACGAACAGCAGTCCTCGGCCGCCCTGTTGACCGACTCCGGACCCGACGTCCTGGAGGTGAGCGGCCCGACGCTCGACCAGATCCACAGCGGGCAGATCGTCGACCTGACCGACGTGATCGCCGGTGTCAAGGACGACTTCGGCCAGGCGGTCCTCGCGCCCAAGACCTACGACGGCCGCGTCTGGGGCGTTCCGCAGCTCGTCGACACGCAGGTGCTCTACTACCGCAAGAGCCTGCTGCAGGCCGCCGGGGTGCGGCCGCCGCGCAGCCTGGACGAGCTGGTCGACGCGGCGGGCAGGCTCACGACCGCCAAGGTCAAGGGGCTCTTCCTCGGCAACGACGGGGGCGCCGGCGTCCTCGGGGGCACTCCCCTGCACGCCGCCGGGCTCTCGCTCGTCACCGACGGGGGTGCGGTGGGCTTCGACGATCCGGCCGCCGCCCGCACCCTCGGCAAGTTCCACCGGCTCTACGCCGACAGGTCACTGCTGCTGGGCGCGCCGACGGACTGGGCCGACCCGTCGGCCTTCGTGCAGGGGCTCACGGCGATGCAGTGGTCCGGGCTGTGGGCGCTGCCGCAGATCACGAGGGCCCACGGCGACGACTTCGGGGTGCTGCCCTTCCCGCCGGACGGGCCGTCCGGGCGGCCCGCGGTGCCGGTGGGGGCGTGGTCGGCGGCCGTCAGCGCCCGCAGCGGGCACCGGGACGCGGCGAGGGCCTTCGTGAAGTGGCTGTGGGTCGAGCGCACCGACCTCCAGGAGGACTTCGCCCTCTCCTACGGCTTCCACATCCCCGCCCGCACCTCCCTGGCCGCGCGGGCGGACCGGCTCAGGAAGGGACCGGCGGCCGAGATCGTCCGCTTCACCACGGACCATGGCTTCCCTGCGCAGCCCCTTTTGTGGACGCCGCCGAGCCAAACCACCTATCAGGACGCCCTCAACCGCATCATCAAGGGCGGCGCCGACCCCGGCACCGAGCTCAGGGCGGCCGTCCGCAAGGCCGGGGCCGAGCTGCGGCGCATGCGGAAGGGGTCATGAGCGCGCCGGCCGGCGAGCGCCGACGGCAGCGGAACCGTACCTTCTGGTTCTGGACGTTCGTCGGCCCGTTCGTAGCGGGGCTCGCCCTCTTCACGTACGTACCGCTCGCCTGGAGCGTGTACCTCAGCTTCTTCGACGCCCACAACACCGTCTCCCCCACCGACTTCGTGGGCTTCGGCAACTACACGGCGATGCTGGGCGACCCGGCCTTCCGCTCCTCGCTCCTGACCTTCGCGGTGTTCACCGCCTTCATCGTGCCGGCCACCTACGCGCTCTCCCTGGGCCTGGCCCTGGCGGTGAACCGCCTGCGCTTCGCCCAGGCGTTCTTCCGGTCCGTCTTCTTCCTGCCGGCCGCCTGTTCGTACGTCGTGGCCGCGATGGTGTGGAAGCTGTCGGTCTTCAACGGCGTGCGCTTCGGGCTGGCCAACACCGTCCTCGGCTGGTTCGGCGCGGAGCCGGTCGCCTGGCTGGCGGCCACCGACCCGCCCTGGTACTGGCTCGTGATCGTCACCGTGCGGCTCTGGCTGCAGGCCGGCTTCTACATGCTGCTGTTCCTGGCGGGGCTACAGCGCATCCCGGTGCGGCTGTACGAGGCCGCGGCGCTGGACGGCGCCCGGCCGGGGTGGCAGACGTTCCGGCACATCACCTTCCCGGCCCTGCGCACCACCTCGGTGGCCGTGGTGCTGTTGCTGGTCGTGGGCGCCTTCCAGGCGTTCGACGAGTTCTACAACCTGTTCTCGGACGCCCGCGGTTACCCGCCCTACGCCCGCCCGCCGCTGGTCTACCTGTACTACACCGCGCTCGGCCAGGGGCAGGACCTGGGCCTGGGCAGCGCGGGCGCGGTGATCCTGGCCCTGATCATCCTGGTGGTGACCGTCGTGCAGGCCCGCTGGTCGGGGCTCGGTCGCAGAGAGGAGCACTGACACCGTGGACGACGCCCTCGTGCGCGCCGGGCGCGCGCTGCGGCTGGCGCTGCTGATCGCGCTGGCCGTGCTCTTCCTGATCCCCTTCTACCTGCTCGTCCGCAACGGGCTGGCCTCCGAGGCGGAGATCACCGCACCGGACTGGACGCTCTTCCCGCGCGATCCGCGCTGGTCGAACGTGCGCGAGCTGTTCGCCGACCCGGACGTGCCCATGGCGCACGCCCTGCTGAACTCCTCGCTGATCGCCGTGGCGACCACCCTCGGCACGCTGCTGCTCGCCTCCCTCGCCGGCTACGGCCTGGCCCGCATCCCCTACCGGCACGCCAACGCCGTCTTCTACGCGATCGTGGGCACCCTGATGGTCCCGGCGGCGGTCACGTTCGTGCCGTCGTTCGTGCTGGTCTCCTCGCTCGGCTGGGTCTCCTCGCTGCGCGGGCTGATCGTGCCGACGCTCTTCAGCGCGTTCGCCTGCTTCGTCTTCCGCCAGTACTTCCTGGGCTTCCCGCGCGAGCTGGAGGACGCCGCCCAGGTGGACGGGCTCGGCTACTGGCGCACCTTCTGGCGGGTGGTCGTGCCCAACTCCCGGCCGGTCTTCGCGGCGGTCGGCACGATCGTCTTCATCGGCGCCTGGAACGCCTTCCTGTGGCCGCTGGTCATCGGGCAGGGCCGCAGCTCCTGGACGGTGCAGGTGGCGCTGTCGACGTTCACCACCGCCCAGACCGTCAACCTCCACGAGCTGTTCCTGGCGGCCGCCGTGTCCGTCCTGCCGCTGCTGGTGGTCTTCCTGTTCCTGCAGCGGTACATCGTGGCGGGGGTGGAACGCTCGGGCATCGACGACTGAGGGACACCCCCGGGGGTCATCCCCCGGGGAACTGCAGCATCGTGGCGGAGGTGGGACGTTCCGGCAGGGACGACTGCACCCTGGCACGGCCGTGCGGCGCGCGGTGCCCGCCGCGCAGCAGGGCCGCCCCCAGCGGGGTGAGGGTGTGCATGACCGCACTGCCGTTGCGCAGCGTCAGCACCAGCCCGGCCTCGCGCAGCACGCCCGCGTGCTGGCTGGCCGAGGCCGCCGACACGCCCACGCGGCGGGCCAGTTCGCTGGTCGTGCAGCCGCCGCCTATCGAGCCCAGCACGGCCGAGCGGGTGTGCCCGACGAGCTTGCCGAGCGAGCGCGGGGCGGCCGGGACGACGGGCGCCGTCTCCGACGTGGCCCGGGCGGGGTAGACCAGGACGGGCGTCAGCTCCGCGTTCTGCAGCGTCACCGGGGTGCGCCGGCAGAAGAACGACGGCAGGAGCAGCAGCCCGCGGCCGCCCAGGTGCACGTCGCGGTCGACGGGGTAGTCGACCTCCAGCACCGGAGCCTGCCAGCGCATGGTGGGCGGCAGGGAGGACAGCAGGGCGTCCGCGCCGCCGTCCAGCAGGGCCCGGCCGCGCACGGCGCGGTCGGCCTCGATCTGGGCCTGGATGTGCGCCCAGTAGGGCGCGATGGCCGCCTGATGGTAGGAATGCAGGGCGCTGATGAGCTTGCCGAAGGCGCGCGCGTCGCCCTCGGCCAGCGATCGTATCCAAGCCGGCAGCGTGCGGACGGTGGACAGGCGGCCCAGTTCGTCGTGCACCCGCTCGGCGGGCGTGGCCCGCAGCGCCTGTATGCCGGACTCCAGTCCGAGTAACCCTTCGGGCGGCGTCAGGAAGTCCGGGAAATAACCGCGGGGCGGAACCAGCGGCGCCAGAAGACGCGTTTCACCATTCAACCGAGGACGGGTTTCCGACCGCCAATCACCGAAGATCGACTCGCCTTGTTTGTCCCGGAGCCGGTGCAGGCTCAATACGGTTTCCCAGAGCACGTCCGGGTCGCCGGCCAGGCGCAACCGGGCCAGATCGAGTCCAGTGAAATGGACACGCAGCACCAAACCCCCACATGAGACATCCGCAACCACCCCCCGCCCACTGAGTATGCACACCGATACGCGGTGTTACCACGCCCTTTTGGCCACAGTTGAAAGGACTCGCGGCGAACATCGCAGAAGCGAAATGCTATTCACGCACTCAGGGCCGCACCCGCTCGTTCCCGTGGGGGGTGGCGAGCGAAAAAGCGGCCGCTGAGTACGTGAGTTGCCGCCCGAGCCGATGCGGGCGGCAACAACTCCCGGTGGGGGAGTTAAAGAGGGGCGGCGCTCCCGCACGGGCGCCGCCCCTCCATCGTTCCGCCCGGCCGCCGGCCCGGCCCGTACGCGTCCGCCGACCCCGGCCGATGATCTTCGCGTGTACGCCGCGTTACGAACGGGTTAACCGCCCCCACGCTCCCCACGACGCCTCTCCCGGGCCGCCGTCAAGGTCCGGACCAGCGCCGTTGCCCGTGAATGGCCGGAAGGGGCGGCCCCCGCGCGGGGCCGCCCCTCCTTCTACCGGAGCCGCCACGGTCCGAGGGTCGAGGTCATCCCATCGGCGGCTCCGGAGCTCATCCGGCGCTCAGCGGCTGTCGCTGCCGCCGCCCGTGCCGTTCAGCGCCGCCGCGCGCCCGGCCTCCAGGCGGGCGACCGGGATGCGGAACGGGGAGCAGGAGACGTAGTCCAGGCCCACCTCGTGGAAGAAGTGCACCGACTCCGGGTCGCCGCCGTGCTCTCCGCAGACGCCGAGCTTGAGGTCGGGGCGGGTGGCCCGGCCGGCCTTGGCGGCCGCGCGGACGAGCGAGCCCACGCCGTCCTTGTCGATGGTCTCGAAGGGGCTGACGCCGAAGATGCCCTTCTCCAGGTAGGCGGTGAAGAAGCTCGCCTCGACGTCGTCGCGGGAGAAGCCCCACACGGTCTGGGTGAGGTCGTTGGTGCCGAAGGAGAAGAACTCGGCGGCCTCGGCGATCTGGTCGGCCGTCAGCGCGGCGCGCGGCAGCTCGATCATCGTGCCGAGCGGCAGCTTGAGGTGCGCGCCGCTGGCGGCCTCGACGTCGGCGATGACGCGCTCGGCCTCCTCGCGGACGATCTCCAGCTCCTGGACGGTGCCCACCAGCGGGATCATGATCTCCGCGCGCGGGTCGCCCTTGGCGTTGATGCGCTCGGCCGCGGCCTCGGCGATGGCCCGGACCTGCATGGCGAACAGGCCGGGGATGACCAGGCCGAGGCGGACGCCGCGCAGACCCAGCATCGGGTTCTGCTCGTGCAGCTTGTGCACGGCCTGCAGCAGGCGCAGGTCGTTCTCGTTGGCGTCCTCACGGGCCTCGGCGAGCGCGACGCGCACCGACAGCTCGGTGATGTCCGGCAGGAACTCGTGCAGCGGCGGGTCCAGCAGGCGGACCGTGACCGGCAGGCCGTCCATGGCCTCGAAGAGCTCGACGAAGTCGGCCTTCTGCAGCGGCAGCAGGGCGCCCAGCGCCTCCTCCCGCTCGGCGTCGGTGTCGGCCAGGATGAGCCGCTCGACCATCTCGCGCCGCTCGCCGAGGAACATGTGCTCGGTGCGGCACAGGCCGATGCCCTGGGCGCCGAAGCGGCGGGCCCGGGAGGCGTCCTCGGCGTTGTCGGCGTTGGCCCGCACGCGCAGCCGGCGCATGCGGTCGGCGTAGGCCATCATCCGGTGCACGGCCTGGACCAGCTCGTCGGCGTCGTCGGCGCCGGCGTGCATGCGGCCCTCGAAGTACTCGACGACCGGGGAGGGCACGACCGGGACCTCGCCCAGGTACACCTTGCCGGTGGAGCCGTCGATGGAGACGACGTCGCCCTCCTGGACGACCACGCCGCCCGGGGCGGTCATCTTGCGCTGCTTGGTGTCGACCTCCAGCTCCTCGGCACCGCAGACACAGGTCTTGCCCATGCCGCGGGCGACGACGGCCGCGTGCGAGGTCTTGCCGCCGCGCGAGGTCAGGATGCCCTCGGAGGCGATCATGCCGTCGAGGTCGTCGGGGTTGGTCTCGCGGCGGATCAGGATGACCTTCTCGCCCGAACGCGACCACTTCACGGCGGTGTACGAGTCGAAGACGGCCCGACCGACCGCGGCGCCCGGCGAGGCGGCGATGCCGCGGCCCAGCAGGTCGGCGGTGGCCTTCTCGTCGAAGCGGGGGAACATCAGCTGCGCCAGCTGGGCGCCGGTGACGCGCTGCAGCGCCTCGGCCTCGTCGATCAGGCCCTGGTCCACCAGCTGCGTGGCGATGCGGAAGGCGGCACCGGCGGTGCGCTTGCCGACGCGGGTCTGCAGCATCCACAGCTTGCCGCGCTCGATGGTGAACTCGATGTCGCACAGGTCGCGGTAGTGCGTCTCCAGCGTCTCCATGATCTGCATCAGCTGGTCGTAGGACGCCTTGTCGAGCTGCTCCAGCTCGGCGAGCTGCATGGTGTTGCGGATGCCGGCGACGACGTCCTCGCCCTGGGCGTTCTGCAGGTAGTCGCCGTAGACGCCCTGGTGGCCGCTGGCGGGGTCGCGGGTGAAGGCGACGCCGGTGCCGGAGTCGGGGCCGAGGTTGCCGAAGACCATGGAGCAGATGTTGACGGCGGTGCCCAGGTCGCCGGGGATGCGCTCCTGACGGCGGTAGAGCTTGGCCCGGTCGCCGTTCCAGGAGTCGAAGACGGCCCTTATGGCGAGGTCCATCTGCTCGCGCGGGTCCTGCGGGAAGTCGCGACCGGTCTCCTTGGAGACGATGGCCTTGAACTCCTCGACGAGGCGCTTGAGGTCCTCCGCGGCCAGCTCGACGTCCGTGGTGGCGCCCTTGGCCCGCTTGGTCTCCTCCAGCGCCTCCTCGAAGAGGTCGCCGTCCACGCCGAGCACCGTCTTGCCGAACATCTGGATCAGGCGGCGGTAGGAGTCCCACGCGAACCGCTCGTCGCCGGCCTGGGACGCGAGGCCGGTCACGGACGCGTCGGAGAGGCCGATGTTCAGGACGGTGTCCATCATGCCGGGCATGGAGAACTTGGCGCCGGAGCGGACCGAGACCAGCAGCGGGTCGTCGGCCTGGCCGAGCTTCTTGCCCATCCGCGCCTCAAGGGCTTCGAGGTGGGCGGTGACCTCGTCGCGCATCTGCGGGGGCTCCTGGCCACCGTCCAGGTAGACCTTGCACGCCTCGGTGGTGATCGTGAAGCCGGGAGGGACGGGCAGACCGAGGTTGGTCATCTCGGCGAGGTTGGCGCCCTTCCCGCCGAGCAGGTCCTTGAGGTCCTTGTTGCCCTCGGTGAAGTCGTAGACGAACTTCTGGCGATCTTCGGTTACCGGCACGGGAATCGACTCCTCACTGGGGCCTCCCGGGACGCAGAGGGGGGAGGGCTGACCTGACGGCGGGGAGCGTACCCAGATCGAAGGCATCTGAGGAGGTCTACTCCGCCAACTTGGGGGCGCAACTACCCCTCCGCCAGCAGATCGAAAGTTGACCGCTCATTTGAGGCGCCACCCCACCTCCTTCAAGTCCTGAACGCAATATGACCGAAAGCAATCGCTCCAACGCAGCCCGTCGAAGATTTCGACCGTCCGCCGTCGGGAAGTGAAGCCAAAAGGGGTGGCACGCAGTGCCACCCCTTGGAAAGATGCACCTCTGATTTTTGCGCTCATCTGAGCGCAGGCCCTATCAGAGGTGGCGAGAATCACGCCCTGTTCACCCGCCGGAAGTATCCAGTTCGGCGTCCGCACCCACGACTGCGCAGTCGTACGGGTCGTCCAGCCATCCGTCCGGAAGGACCACCTTGTTGCGCCCGGAGGTCCGTCCGCGGGGCCCGTCCGCACCGGCGGGCCAGGGCTGATCCAGATCGAGCTCGCTCAAAAGAGCGCCCAGTTCGTCCAGAGATGAGGCAATTGCCAGCTTCTTGCGGGCCTCCGAGCCGATCGAGAAGCCCTTGGTGTACCAGGCGACGTGCTTGCGGAAGTCGATGACTCCGCGCTCCTCGTTCTCCAGCCACTCGCCCAGCAGCTCCGCGTGGCGCAGCATGACCCGGGCCACCTCGCGCAGCGAGGGCTGGGCGTACGTGGCGTCGGCGCCGTCCTCGAAGGCGGCCACGAGGTCGCCGAAGAGCCAGGGGCGGCCCAGGCAGCCGCGTCCGACCACGACGCCGTCGCAGCCGGTCTCGCGCATCATGCGCACGGCGTCGTCGGCGCTCCAGATGTCGCCGTTGCCGAGCACGGGGATCTCCGGCACGGCCTCCTTCAGACGGGCGATGGCCTCCCAGTCGGCGGTGCCGCCGTAGTGCTGGGCGGCGGTGCGGCCGTGCAGGGCGATGGCGGTGACGCCCTCCTCGACGGCGATGCGGCCGGCGTCGAGGAAGGTGATGTGCTCGTCGTCGATGCCCTTGCGCATCTTCATGGTCACGGGGAGGGAGCCGGCGTTGCCGACGGCCTCGCGCAGGATGGAGCGCAGCAGGTTGCGCTTGTACGGCAGGGCCGAGCCGCCGCCCTTGCGGGTGACCTTGGGGACGGGGCAGCCGAAGTTCAGGTCGATGTGGTCGGCCAGGTCCTCGTCCACGATCATGCGGACGGCCTTGCCGACGGTCACCGGGTCGACGCCGTAGAGCTGGATGGAGCGGGGCTTCTCGGCGCCGTCGAAGTGGATCAGCCGCATGGTCTTGGCGTCCCGCTCGACCAGCGCCCGGGTGGTGATCATCTCGCTGACGAAGAGCCCCTTGCCGCCGGAGAACTCACGGCACAGCGTGCGGAAGGGCGCGTTGGTGATCCCCGCCATGGGGGCCAGGACCACCGGCGGCTGCACCGAGTGCGGACCGATCTGGAGCGTCATGGAGCGGGCTTCCTCGAAGTCGTGCGGGAACGGGCGGACCGTCCATTGTCCCTCATTCGGGCGAGCCGGCGGGCGGGCCGGAGGTCCTTAGCCCGCGGTGCGCGCGAGCGGCTCCTCGGCCCGGACGAGGGCGAGCAGCCGCTGCAGCCGCTCGTGGGTCTCCTCGTCGGCCGGGGTGAAGGTCAGCAGCCGGGCACCGGGCTGGGGGCCGGTCCACAGGCTGGTGTAGTCCAGGCGCAGCATGCCCACCCGCGGCTGGAGCAGGTGCCGGGTGCGCTGGACGGTGGGGTGGATCACCTCGTGCCGTGCCCACAGCTGCCGGAACTCCGGCGAGGCGTCCTGCAGCCGCTTGAGCAGGCATTTCCAGGCCGGTTCGGTGAGGTGCTCGGCCATGGCGGCCCGGAATTTGGCGGTGATGGCGCGGGTGGCCTCGTCCCGGTCGGCGGTTCCGGCGCGCCAGTCGGGGTGGGTGAAGTAGAGCCACAGGCAGTTGCGGTCCTGCGGCGGTACGGCGTCGAGGTCGCACAGCAGGTGCCGGTAGGTGCGGTTGTAGGCGAGGATGTCGTACCGCGCGTTCTGGATGCAGGCCGGGAACGGCTCCAGCTGTTCCAGCAGGGCGCGCAGTGCGGGGGTGATGCCCGGGCAGTCGGTCTCGGGCAGCGGGTCGGTGGAGTTGGCCAGGGCGAAGAGGTGGCCGCGCTCGCCCCGGTCGAGCATCAGGGCGCGGGCGATGGAGTCCAGCACTTGTGCCGATACCTGGATGTCCCGTGCCTGTTCGAGCCACGTGTACCAGGTGACGCCCACGGCGGCGAGCTGGGCGACCTCCTCGCGGCGCAGGCCGGGGGTGCGGCGGCGGGGGCCGCGCGGCAGGCCCGCCTGCTCGGGGCTGATGCGCTCGCGGCGGGACCGCAGGAAGGCGGCGAGCTCACTGCGCCGTACGTCATCGGCCGTACCGGTGGCTACGGCAAGCGGATCGAGCGTCATCGTCGTCATGGGCTCCAGGGTGCGGGAGCTCCCCGCCGGTTGCCAGGTACTCCTTGTACCAGGATAAGGACACTCTGGTACCGGGCTGGGCACACCGCCATCGTCGTATCCGTGAGCGAACCGCGAATAGTCAGTCCTGCCTCTGCCCCGACGACTCCGGCATCCGTCCCGACCTCTTCCCCCTCCCCCGGTGCGTCCCCCTCCCCCGGTCTGGGCCGCCTCGGCCTGGCGACCGTGCTGCTCGGGGCGGCACTGCCGTTCCTGGACTTCTTCATCGTCAACGTGGCCCTGCCGACGATCGACCGCGACCTCGACGCCGGTCCGGCGGTGCTGGAGATGGTGGTCGGCGGCTACGGCGTCGCCTACGCGGTGCTGCTCGTGCTCGGCGGCCGGCTGGGCGACATGGTGGGCCGCCGGCGGCTGTTCCTGTGGGGCACGGCCGCCTTCGGGGTGACGTCCGTGGCCTGCGGCCTGGCACCGGACGCGTGGACGCTGGTGGTGGCGCGGATCGCGCAGGGCGCCTCGGCGGCGCTGATGCTCCCGCAGGTGCTGGCGACGATCCAGGCCACGACCCACGGCGCCCGGCGGACCCGGGCGCTGAGCCTGTACAGCGGCACGGCCGGCGTGGTGAGCGCGGTCGGGCAGGTGCTCGGTGGCGTGCTGGTCTCGGTCGACGCCATGGGCTGGCGGTCGATCTTCCTGATCAACGCGCCGATCGTGGCGGTGGCGCTGCTGCTCGCGGTCCGCTCGGTGCCGGAGACCCGGTCCGACCGTCCGACCGGGGTGGACGGGTGGGGCACGGTCCTGCTGTCCCTGACGCTGGTGTCGCTCCTGGTGCCGCTGACGGAGGGCCGCTCGACCGGCTGGCCGCTGTGGTCCTGGCTGCTGCTGGCGGTGTTCCCGTGCGCGGCGGTGGCGTTCGTGCTGGTGGAGCGGCGGGAGGAGCGGGCGGGGCGGACGCCCCTGGTGCCGCCGTCGCTGCTGCGGGTGCAGGCCGTGCGCAGCGGGCTGACGCTGATCGTGCCGTTCTCCATCGGCTGGGGCGGCTTCATGTTCGTCCTCGCCGTGGCGCTGCAGGAAGGGCTGCGGCTCGGCCCGCTGGAGGCCGGGCTGGCGCTGGTGCCGATGTGCGTGACGTTCCTCCTCGGTTCGCTGGGCGGGGTCCGGCTGGCGGCGCGCTTCGGGGCGCGACGGCTGGTGACGGCGGGCTCGCTGGTGCAGGCGGCCGGACTGATCACGGTGGGGGCGACCTTCTGGTTCGGCTGGGACGGGCTGGGTGCGCCGGGCCTGGCCCCGGGGCTGGCCGTGCAGGGGCTGGGGCAGGGGCTGCTGATGCCGCTGACGATGCGGCTGGTGCTGGGTGAGGTGCCGGTGGCGCAGGCGGGCGTGGGCAGCGGGGTGCTGGTGACCACGCAGCAGGCGTTCATGGCGCTGGGCGTGGCGACGCTCGGCTCGCTGTTCCTGTCGCTGGCGCCGGGCTCGGGGATGCGGGACGCGCTGGCGATCACCTTCGCGGTGCAGCTGGTGACGGTGGTGGCGACCGGGCTGCTGAGCCTGCGGCTGCCGCGGGGGGCGGCGGCCTGAGCCTGGGTGCCGACACACATGGACTGACAGATATTGAAATCTGTCAGTCCATGTGTCACTGTAGTCGGGTACCCACCGCTCCCCTCCCAAGGAGTCCCCGTGCTGCACCGCCCCCTCGGCACCACCGGTCCCCAGGTCTCCGCCCTCGGCCTCGGCTGCATGGGCATGTCCGCCCTCTACGGCGACGCCGACCGCACCGAATCGATCGCCACGATCCACGCCGCCCTCGACGCGGGCGTCACCCTGCTGGACACCGGCGACTTCTACGCCATGGGCCACAACGAGATGCTCCTCGGCGAGGCCCTGCGCTCGGCCCCCGCCGGAGCCCGCGAGCGGGCGCTGACGAGCGTGAAGTTCGGCGCCCTGCGCGACCCCGACGGCGGCTGGTCCGGCTACGACGGCCGCCCGGCGGCCGTGAAGAACTTCGCCGCCTACTCCCTGCAGCGCCTGGGCGTCGACCACATCGACGTCTACCGCATCGCCCGCGTCGACCCCGACGTCCCGATCGAGGAGACCGTCGGCGCCATCGCCGAACTGGTCGAGGCCGGCCACGTCCGCCACATCGGCCTGTCCGAGGCGGGCGCCGAGACCATCCGCCGGGCCGCCGCCGTGGCGCCCATCGCCGACCTGCAGATCGAGTACTCGCTGATCTCGCGCGGCATCGAGAAGCGGATCCTGCCCACCTGCCGCGAGCTGGGCATCGGCATCACGGCCTACGGCGTGCTCTCGCGCGGCCTGATCAGCGGCCACTTCAGCCGTGACCGGCAGCTGGCGGCGAACGACTTCCGCGGCATGAGCCCGCGCTTCCAGGGCGAGAACCTCCAGCGCAACCTCGATCTCGTCGACGCGCTGCGCAAGGTCGCCGAGGAGCGGGGCGCCACCGTCGCCCAGACCGCCATCGCCTGGGTGCTCTCCCGGGGCGAGGACATCGTGCCGCTGGTCGGCGCCCGCCGCCGCGACCGCCTCACCGAGGCGCTCGGCGCCCTGAACGTGCGGCTCGGCGCCAACGACCTGGCCGCCATCGAGGACGCCGTCCCCGCCGGCGCCGCCGCCGGCGACCGCTACCCGGCCGATCAGATGGCCCACCTGGACAGCGAGCACTGAGGAAGGCTGCGGGCGGGCTCGGCCCTCGCCCCCCGGGCCGCGCCGGGTACGGTCGTACGAGCGCCCGCACTGCACCGCTCCCCGAAGGGACCCGCACCGACCCATGCCCCCCGAACCGCTGACACAAGACCGCATCCTCGAAGCCACCGAGGACGTACTGCGCCGCTTCGGCCCCGCCAAGGCCACCGTGGTCGACGTGGCGCGCGCGCTCGGCGTCAGCCACGGCAGCGTCTACCGCCACTTCGGCAGCAAGGCCGCCCTGCGGGAAGCCGTCACCGAGCGCTGGCTCGACCAGTCGCACGCCGAGCTGTCGGCGCTGGCCGACGCCGAGGGCCCGGCCGAGGAGCGGCTGCGGGACTGGCTGGCGGCGCTCTTCGCCGCCAAGCGCCGCAAGGCGGGCGACGACCCGGAGCTGTTCGCCACGTACATGGTGCTGGTCGGCGAGAACAGCACCACCGTCGAGCGCCACATAGACACGATGATCGAGCAGCTCGCCCGGATCATCGAGAGCGGCGTCGGCGAGGGCGAGTTCCGGCCCGTCGAGCCCCCGATGGCCGCCCGGGCCGTCTGGGACGCCAGCAACCGCTTCCACGACCCGGCCTACGCGGCGGAGTGGTCCCAGCCCGGCATCGAGACGGCCTTCGACGCGGTGTGCGAGCTGGTCCTGCGCGGCCTGCACGCCTGACGCGGGGCATCCGGGCTGCGGGGCGTCCGGGGCGGGGCGTCAGCCCACGCCGAGGAAGTGCAGGACCGCCAGCACCCGGCGGTGGTCGGCGTCCGCCCGGGGCAGGTCCAGCTTGGCCAGGATGCTGTTGATGTGCTTGGCGACGGCACTCTCGCTGATCACCAGCTGCGCGGCGATGCCCGCGTTGGAGCGGCCCTCCGCCATCGACGCGAGCACCTCCCGCTCGCGCGCGGTCAGTCGCTCCAGCGGGTCCCGGTGCCGCCGCGTCAGCAGCTGGGAGACGACCTGCGGGTCGAGCGCCGTGCCTCCGGCCGCGACGCGCCGCACCGCCTCGATGAACTCCGCGACGTCCGCGACCCGCTGCTTGAGCAGATAGCCGAAGCCCGCCGTTTCCCCGGTCAGCAGATCGGTGGCGTACCGCTCCTCCACGTACTGCGAGAGCAGCAGCACCGCCGTGTCCGGCCACTGTGCGCGCAGGGCGAGCGCGGCGCGGACGCCCTCGTCGGTGAAGGACGGCGGCATCCGCACGTCGAGCACGGCGAGGTCCGGCCGGTGCTCCGCCACGGCCGCGAGCACCGACTCCGCGTCACCGGTCTCCGCGACCACTTCGAATCCGGCCGTCTCCAGGACCTTGACCAGGCCCACTCTGAGCAGGACGGAATCCTCGGCGATCACAGCGCGCACGGCAGCTCCACGGTCACTACGGTCGGGCCCCCCACGGGGCTGCTGATCGAGAACGTGCCGTCGACCGACGCGACGCGCTTGGCCAGCCCGGCCAGCCCGGTGCCGCCCGAATAATCGGCCCCGCCCACGCCGTCGTCGGAGACGACGACGAGCAGTATCCCCCCATGGCGTTCGACGACGACGTCCGCCCTCGACGCCTCCGCGTGCTTGACCACATTGGTGAGGGCCTCGGAGACGACGAAGTAGGCGACGGCCTCGATCGCGGGCGCCGGACGGGCCGACAGGTCCACCCGCACCCCGACCGGCAGCGGCGCCCGGTCCGCGAGTCCCGACAGCGCGGCGTCCAGTCCGCGGTCCTCCAGCACGGCCGGATGCAGCCCGCGGACGAGGTCCTGCAGTTCGGCGATGGCCTCCTTGGCCTCGCGGTGCGCCTCGTCGATCACCTTCCGGGCGTCGTCCGGCAGATCGGGCATCGTCACCTTGGCCAGCCCCAGGTTGACGGCGAGCGACACCAGCCGCTGCTGGGCCCCGTCGTGCAGATCCCGCTCGATGCGGCGACGCTCGGCGTCGGCGGCGTCCACGACTCCGGCGCGGGCCTCGGTGACCTCCTCCACCCGTCGCTCCAGCTGCTCGGCCCGGCTGGGGCCGAGGCGCTCCAGCGCCGCGCGCGTGTCGATCCGGGCGAGGACCCCGGAGAGCCGGGCCGCCCCGTACAGCCCGGCGAGCCCGGCGGCGGTGAGGTAGCCGGCCTGGACCGTGTAGCCGGCCTCCGCCAGCCGCGTCTCCGGCGGCAGGGCCCAGACCCACACGTAGACGGTGGCGGCCACCGCGGAGGCCCCCCACAGCGTCAGCACGCAGGCACCGCCCGATGCGATCAGCGGCCCCATGACCAGGTGGTACCGCACCTGCCGCCAGGACCAGCGCCGGCCGGCCGCCGGTATCTCCACCCCGAGCCGGGAGCGGAACCGGGCCCTTTGCAGCCGGGTCAGCACCGGCGACGCCGCCCCGAGCGCGGCGAGCCCCGCGAGCAGCGCCACCAGACAGCTCAGCGCCTTCGTCGGCCCCCCGTTCAGCCACGGCACCGCGAGCACGAGGAGCGCGCCGCACTGGACCAGCGCTCCGACGGCGAGGAATGCGACGGACCGGGCCGCGCCCTCGAAGGGCCGGAGAAGGTGCTGCAGCGGGTGGGGAATTCGCATGCGTCACACGGTAGGCGCGCAGGTCAGAGGGGTCGATGGCGGTGGTGCCCGCAGCGGGGGTGAAACCAGTGCCACCCGGCCGCCCCTGGCGCGGACGTGCGCGGGGGTGGCGAATCCCGGGCGGAGCGGCCGGGGAGGGCCGGAAGCGGGGTGATTGTCAGTGGGGGTCACTACGGTGTGTGGTGACCCGCTTACCCGACAGAGGAGGAGCATCATGGCAGTCATGGTGGACATCCCGCGAGAAGCGCTACAGCCGATAGACAGCGAAGGCGGGGAGAACGACTTCGAGCAGCTGTGCCGCGATCTGGAGGAGGCCAACGAGGACCTGCCCCTGGGCTATCGCGCGGAAATCATCGGGGGAAACATCGTCATGTCGCCGTGGAACAAGGGCGCCTACAACTGGATCCTTGACTCTCTCGAAGACCAGTTGACCCCCCATGTGCCGAAAGGGCACCGCGCCAGGACGACGCCCAACCTCTACATCTTCCCCCAGCAGGAGCGCGGGTACGGCCCGGACCTCCACGTGTCGGACCGTGGAGCCATCCAGGACCTCCACACCATCCTCCTGCCCGGCTCGATCTTGTCCCTCGTCGCCGAGCAGACGTCGCCCTCGACCAGGGGGAACGATCTCACCGACAAGGTGACGGTCTACGGCAAAGGCGAGGTGCCGGTCTATGTCCTGATCGACCTGCAGAAGGGCCTCATCACCGTCTATCACGACCCGACCCCCGACGAGGGCTACCGGGCGCACGTCCAGGTCAAGTTCGGCGACAAGGTGCACATCCCCGCGCCGTTCGACTTTGAGCTGGACACAGTGGGGTGGAAGATCTGCTGAGGTGAAGCGGGAAGCCCCGGCCCCCGTAAACGCGGGGGAACCGGGGCCTCCGGAAAACAGGCGTCAGCCGTGCGGTCAGCAGCCGAGCAGGCGGCTGGCCAGGTAGCCCTCGATCTGGTCGAGGGAGACGCGCTCCTGCTTCATGGTGTCGCGCTCGCGCACGGTCACCGCGTTGTCCTCAAGGGTGTCGAAGTCGACCGTGACGCAGAACGGCGTGCCGATCTCGTCCTGGCGACGGTAGCGGCGGCCGATGGCGCCGGCGTCGTCGAAGTCGATGTTCCAGTTCTTGCGCAGGTCCGCCGCGAGGCCCTTGGCCTTCGGGGACAGCTCCGGGTTGCGCGAGAGCGGGAGGACGGCGACCTTCACCGGGGCCAGGCGCGGGTCGAGGCGCAGCACCGTGCGCTTCTCCAGCTTGCCCTTGGCGTTGGGGGCCTCGTCCTCGACGTAGGCGTCGAGGAGGAAGGCCAGCATGGCGCGGCCGACACCGGCGGCGGGCTCGATGACGTAGGGGGTCCAGCGCTCGCCGGCCTCCTGGTCGAAGAACGACAGGTCCTGGCCGGACGCCTTGGCGTGGGCGCCGAGGTCGTAGTCGGTGCGGTTGGCGACGCCCTCAAGCTCGCCCCACTCGTTGCCGCCGAACTGGAAGCGGTACTCGATGTCGGCGGTGCGCTTGGAGTAGTGGGAGAGCTTCTCCTTCGGGTGCTCGTACCACCGCATGTTCTCCTCGCGCAGGCCGAGACCGGTGTACCAGTTCCAGCGCTGCTCCATCCAGTACTCCTGCCACTGCTCGTCCTCGCCCGGCTTGACGAAGAACTCCATCTCCATCTGCTCGAACTCGCGGGTGCGGAAGATGAAGTTGCCGGGCGTGATCTCGTTGCGGAAGGACTTGCCCATCTGGGCGATGCCGAACGGGGGCTTCTTCCGGGAGGTCTGCTGGACCTGGGCGAAGTTGGTGAAGATGCCCTGGGCGGTCTCGGGGCGCAGGTAGGCGACCGAGCCGGAGTCCTGGGTGGGGCCGAGGTGCGTGGAGAGCAGGCCGGAGAACTGCTTGGGCTCGGTGAACTGACCCTTGTTGCCGCAGTTGGGGCAGTTGATGTCGGCCAGGCCGTTCTCGGGGAGGCGGCCGTGCTTGGCCTCGTACGCCTCCTCCAGGTGGTCCGCGCGGTAACGCTTGTGGCAGGAGGTGCACTCGGTCAGCGGGTCGCTGAAGGTCGCGACGTGGCCGGAGGCCACCCACACCTCGGAGGCCAGGATCACCGACGAGTCGATTCCGACGACGTCCTCGCGCGAGGTGACCATGTAGCGCCACCACTGACGCTTGAGGTTCTCCTTGAGCTCCACGCCGAGCGGACCGTAGTCCCAGGCGGCACGCTGGCCGCCATAGATCTCACTGCACGGAAAAACAAAGCCACGGCGCTTGCTCAGGCTGACGATGGTGTCGATCTTGTCGGCGGCCACGGTGCTCTCTTCATTGCGACGACGAACAGCGAATGACTCAGGTTACCGGCGCCGTACCCCCTCTCATCAAATCGGCTCTGGCCTTGGCTTGACCCGGCCCCGCTCCGGTCCTCCAGTTGACAATCGTTTCCACTCTTGTTGAAAATGAGTGTCATGAACGTACGCTCGATCCGCCCGGTCCGGTCCGGCCGCCGAATACCCTCCGCCGCCGTCGCCCTGGCCGCCGCGGTCGGCCTCCTGACCCTCTCCGCCTGCTCCGCGGCCGGGGGCGACGGACGGACGAAGGACGGAAAACTGCAGGTCGTCGCGTCGTTCTACCCGCTGGAGTACCTGGCGCAGCAGGTCGGCGGCGAGCACGTCAAGGTCACCGGCCTCACCAAGCCGGGCGTCGAGCCGCACGACCTGGAGCTCACGCCCCGGCAGACCGGCTCCCTCGCGGACGCCGGCGCGATCGTCTACCTCAAGGGCCTGCAGCCCGCCGTGGACGCGGCGGTCAAGCAGTCCGGAAACAAGCACATCGCCGACGCGGCCTCCCTCACCGCCCTGGAGAAGCACGGCACCGAGGTCGACGGCCACGGCGAGCACGCCGAGCACGCCGGCCACGAGGAGAGCGGCGAGGGCCACGAGGGCCACCACCACGACGAGGGCGGCACGGACCCCCACGTCTGGCTGGACCCGGTGAAATACGCCGAGGTCGCCAAGGGCGTCGCCAAGACCCTCGCGGACGCCGACCCCGAGCACCGGGCCGACTACTACGACAACGCCAAGGCGCTGGCCCGCAAGCTCGACGCGCTGGACGCGAGGTTCAAGGACGGGCTGAAGAACCGCGCCTCGGACACCTTCGTCACCACCCACGCGGCCTTCGGCTACCTCGCCGAGCGCTATGGGCTGGTCGAGGAGTCCATCAGCGGCCTCGACCCCGAGTCCGAGCCCAGCGCCGCCCGCATGAAGGCGCTGCACGACCTGGTGGGCGACCACCACGTCGGCACGGTCTTCTTCGAGACCCTGGCCAGCCCCGACACGGCGAAGACGCTGGCCAAGGACCTCCACCTGAAGACGGACGTGCTCGACCCGCTGGAAGGCATCACGGACGAGTCCCGCGGCCACGACTACTTCGAGGTCATGGCCTCCAACCTCACCGCCCTGCAGAAGGCCCTCGGTACCAAGTGAGCGCGCCTGAGGAGGCAGTCATGGAACAGCCCGTCATAGCCCTGCGCGGGGCCACCGCCTCGCTGGGTTCCCGCCCGGTGCTCCGCGGCGTCGACCTGACCGTGCGGCGCGGCGAGGTCGTCGCGCTGCTCGGCGCCAACGGCTCCGGCAAGTCCACCGCCGTCCGCTCCATCGTCGGCCAGGTCCCGCTGACCGGCGGCGAGCTGGAGCTCTTCGGCACCCCGCGCCGCCGCTTCCGCGACTGGGCGCGCGTGGGCTACGTCCCGCAGCGCACCACCGCCGCCAGCGGCGTGCCCGCGACCGTCCGCGAGGTCGTCTCGGCCGGGCGGCTGGCCCGCACCAGGCTGGGGCCCACGCGCAAGGCCGACAAGGAGGCCGTGGTCAAGGCCCTGGAGCTGGTGGGCATGGCCGGCCGGCTGAAGGACCCGGTCGACGCGCTCTCCGGCGGCCAGCACCAGCGGGTCCTCATCGCCCGCGCCCTGGCCGGCGAACCCGAACTGCTGATCATGGACGAGCCGATGGCCGGCGTGGACCTCGCCAGCCAGGAGGTCCTCGCGAGCGCACTGCGCGAGGAGGTCGCCCGCGGCGCCACCGTCCTGCTGGTCCTGCACGAGCTGGGCCCGCTGGAGCCGCTCATCGACCGCGCCGTGGTGCTGCGCGACGGCTGCGTCGTCCACGACGGGCCCCCGCCCGAGGCCGTGGGCCAGCACGCGCTCCCCGGCCACGACCACGTACACCCGCACGCCGACCCGGCCGCGGAACCCCTCCGGACAGGGCTGCTGAGCTGATGGACATCCTCGAACTCGCCTTCATGCAGCGGGCCCTGCTCGCCGCGCTCCTGGTCGGCGTCACCGCCCCCGCCATCGGCATCTACCTCGTCCAGCGGCGCCAGGCCCTGATGGGCGACGGCATCGGACACGTCGCCCTCACCGGCGTCGGCCTCGGCTTCCTGCTCAACACCAGCCCGGTGTGGGTGGCCACGGCCGTCTGCGTCGTGGGCGCGGTGGTGATGGAGCTGATCCGCTCCTACGGCAGGGCGCGCGGCGACATCGCGCTCGCCATGCTCTTCTACGGCGGCATGGCCGGCGGTGTGATGCTGATGAGCCTCGCCCCCGGCGGCTCCAACGCCAACCTCACCAGCTACCTCTTCGGCTCGATCGCCACGGTCTCGCAGGAGGACATCGTCGCGATCTGCCTGCTCGCCGCGTTCGTGATCGTGACCACGATCGGGCTGCGCAAGCAGCTGTTCGCGATCTGCCAGGACGAGGAGTTCGCCCGTGTCACCGGCCTGCCGGTGCGGCTGCTGAACCTGCTGGTGGCCGTCACCGCCGCCGTGACCGTCACGGTCGCCATGCGCGTGGTGGGCCTGCTGCTGGTCAGCGCCCTGATGGTGATCCCCGTGGCCGCCTCGCAGCAGATCGCCCGCTCCTTCGCGACGACCTTCGCCATGGCGGTGGCCGTGGGCGTGCTGGTGACCGTTTCGGGCACCGTCACCTCGTACTACGCCGACGTGCCCTCCGGCGCGACGATCGTGCTGATGGCGATCGGCGTCTTCGTCGTCCTGACCGTGCTGGCCGCGCCCCTGGCGAGGAAACGCGCCGACCGGGCGGCGGCGCAGGAGCGCTGCACGCTCGACGGCGCGGAGGCGGGCGCGCCCGCCGACGACGTCAGGGTCTGAGCGGCGGCCGGGCGGGGCCCGGCCGCCGGGCCTGGCACAATTGGCGTGGCAACACGTGCGATAGGTGTTCAGGCGAGCTTGAGGAGGCAACTGTGGCGACCGCCGGTCCCCCGGTACGCGGCCGGGCCACCAAGCAGCGGGCCGCGGTCGCGGCAGCGCTCGACGAGGTGGACGAGTTCCGCAGCGCGCAGGAGCTCCACGACATGCTCAGGCATCGCGGCGCCTCGGTCGGCCTGACCACCGTCTACCGCACCCTGCAGTCCCTCGCCGACGCCGGCGAGGTCGACGTCCTGCGCACCAGCGAGGGCGAGGCGGTCTACCGCCGCTGCTCCAGCGGTCACCACCACCACCTCGTCTGCCGCCTGTGCGGCAAGGCCGTGGAGGTCGAGGGCCCGGCCGTCGAGAAGTGGGCCGACTCCATCGCCGAGGACCACGGCTTCGTGGACGTCGCCCACACCATCGAGATCTTTGGCACCTGCGGCGAGTGCGCCGCCAAGCGCTGACCCGCTCGTTCCGCACGCCAGTGCCCCCGGCAGCGACGCTGCCGGGGGCACTGGCGTGAGCGGGGCCGCGCGGCTAGGCCCGCGGCAGCCGGGAGTCCAGGAGGGCGCGCAGCCGGTCCGTGTCGCCGGGCCTGGTGAAGGCGCGCTTGGGCAGGACGGCCAGCGATCCGCCGGCCCGGTCGGCGCTCAGCAGGACGAACACGTCCTTCGTCTCGGCGTAGCGGCCGAAGAGCGCCCATTCCATCGTCTGCGTCGACTGTGCCGACGCACTCGACATGCCCACCTCGTCCAGCCGCGTGCGCGTCCGCCCGTGCAACTGCACGACCTGGTACAGGGCGCGCGCCTGCAGGGGCGGGGCGCCCCACACGACGAACAGGCCCCAGCCGCAGAGGGCCAGGACGATCCACATCGGCGTGTCCACGGCGCCCGGGCCGCGCAGGGCGGCGGTGAGCGCCGTGGCCAGGACGAAGGCCGCGACGGCGACCGTCATCGCGGTCCTCAGCCGTCGCGCACGGGGAACCGCACGGGCCCGTGCGCCGACCCCGGACCGCAGGTCGGCGAGGGTCAGTTCGTACTCGACGGTCACGCTGCCGACGGCCCCCGGTATGGCGGTGTCTCTCACGCGCTGCCCTGCTCCCCGTCCGCCACCGCGTTGGGGATCGCACCGCCGAAGCGGCGGTCGCGCTGGGCGTACTCCAGGCAGGCCCGCCACAGGTCACGGCGGTCGAAGTCCGGCCACAGGACGTCCTGGAAGACCATCTCGGCGTAGGCGCTCTGCCAGATCAGGTAGTTGGACGTGCGCTGCTCGCCGGAGGGGCGCAGGAACAGGTCCACGTCCGGCATGTCCGGGTAGTACATGTACTTGGCGAAGGTCTTCTCCGAGACCTTCGACGGGTCGAGCCGGCCCGCCTTCACGTCGGCGGCCATCGCCTGCGCCGCGTCCGCGATCTCCGCCCGGCCGCCGTAGTTCATGCAGAAGTACAGGGTGAGCTTGTCGTTGCCCTTGGTCTGCTCCTGGGCGATCTGGAGCTCCTTGGCCACCGACTTCCACAGCTTGGGCATCCGGCCGACCCAGCGCACCCGGATGCCCAGCGCGTCGAGCTGGTCGCGGGTCTTGCGGATGAAGTCGCGGTTGAAGTTCATCAGGAAGCGCACCTCGTCGGGCGAGCGCCTCCAGTTCTCGGTGGAGAAGGCGTACAGGGAGATGCTGCCGACGCCCATCTCGATCGCGCCCTGGAGGACGTCCAGCACGCGCTCGGCGCCGACCTTGTGGCCCTCGGTGCGCGGCAGGCCGCGGTCCTTGGCCCAGCGGCCGTTGCCGTCCATGACGATCGCCACGTGCTCGGGCACCAGCTCGCCGGGGATCTTCGGGGGGCGGGCACCCGACGGGTGCGGGTCGGGGGTGCGGTACTCGCGTCGGGAACGGCCCAGAATCCCGCGTACAGCCATGGGTGCCACTACTCCTTGATCCCTGTGTGCTTACTTCTCGACATACCGGAGCGAGCGAAGCCCCCGCTCCAGATGCCAGTGCAGATACGCCGCGACGAGCGCGCTGCCCTCCCGGACGTACCGCGCCTCGCAGGCGTCCGCGGTCGCCCAGTCCCCGGTCAGCAGGGCGCTGAGGAGCTCGATCGACTCCGAGGAGGGTACGACGCTTCCGGGCACCCGGCACTCACCGCACACCACACCGCCCGCCGCGGTGGAGAAGAACCGGTTCGGGCCGGGCATTCCGCACTTCGCGCAGGCGTCGAAGCTGGGGGCGTAGCCGTTGACGGCGAGCGAGCGCAGCAGGAAGGCGTCCAGGATGAGGTGCGGCGCGTGCTCGCCCGCGGCGAGCGTGCGCAGGCCGCCGACCAGCAGCAGGTACTGCTGCACGGCGGGCTCGCCCTCGTGGTCGGTGAACCGTTCGGCGGTCTCCAGCATGGCCGTGCCGGCGGTGTAGCGGGCGTAGTCGGTGACGATGCCGCCACCGTAGGGAGCGATCGTCTCGCTCTGGGTGCACAGCGGCAGCCCGCGCCCGACCAGTTCGCTGCCGCGCGCGAAGAACTGCACGTCGACGTGCGAGAACGGCTCCAGCCGGGCCCCGAACTTCGACTTGGTGCGCCGGACCCCCCGCGCCACGGCCCGCACGCGCCCGTGGCCACGCGTGAGGAGGGTGATGATGCGGTCCGCCTCGCCCAGCTTCTGTGTGCGCAGCACGATGCCGTCGTCGCGGAACAGACTCATGCATGCATTGTCCCGTACGCGCCGGGTGTCCCGGACCGCGCCGGGTGGCCGGGAGCGGGTGAGGAGGAGCTGCTTCCGGACGCGTGCAGAATGGCCCCCATGTCGATCACGTTTTCGCCCGGGGGTGCCCGGTGACCGTCCGCCGCCGCCGTCCGCGCCGGAGACTGTGGCCGGTCCTCGCCACCGCGGCGACCGGCCTCCTCCTGGTCCTCGCCGCGGTCTTCCTGATGTTCGTCACGGTGCCCGCCAAGCGCGCCGACGCACGCGCCTTCGCGACGGCCTCCGCCTGCCTGGCGGACGAGCCCGCCCGCGAGTGCCGCAAGGCGGTGGACGCCACGGTCGTGAAGACCGAGGTCCGCCGCGAGGGCAAGACGACGCACCACTGGCTCGTGCTGACGCTCAAGGAGCAGGGCGGGGGCGAGCGCCGCGTGGACATGGACGGGCCCTCACCGGTCTTCGGCACCCTGGCGCCCGGCTACGAGGTGTCCGTCACGTACTGGCGGAACGCGATCCGCTTCGTCGACTTCCGGGGCGCACGCCAGTTCACGGCCGACGAGCCGAAGGAGGGCTACCGCACGCCGCTCGCGCTGGCCCTGGCGATGCTCCCGCTGGGCGCCGCGTGCGTGTGGGCCGCCTACTGGGGGGCCTTCCGCACCAACCGCAACCCCGCGCGCCTGCCGTGGCAGGTCACCGTGGTGCTGGCCGCCGGGGTGTGGCTGTCGCTCATCGGCGCCGCGGCCCCGTTCATGACGGAAACGGTGGCGACGGCCGTGCTGCTGTTCGCCGCGGGCGCGACGGCCGTCCTGCTGGGCGCCCTGTGGCGGGCCCGGGTGCGCCGGCAGCAGCCGGCGGACACCGTCGACGTCGTGCCGGTGGTGCCCGCCGGGGAGGAGGTCTTCCCCGGGACGATCAAGGGCGACGTGCCGTACGCGGACCGCGGCGGCTACCTGGTGGCCGGGCCGGGCCGGCTCGCCTCCACCCCCGACCCGGACGGCCGCGACGGCCGCACGACGCTCCCCGGCACGCTCGTCGCGGTGCGCGCCCGGGTGCCCTACTGGGACGACCCGAAGTGGGAGACCGCGGACGTCACGCCGAGGAGCCCGCTGGGGACGGTCGTGGTGGAGTGCCGCGACAGCGGTCGGCAGGTCCTCATCGCCGTGGACGGCCGGCACGCCGCCTGGGTGCTGGGCGCCCTCGCCGTCCGCCGGCCGTCCGGCACGGCCGCGCCCGTCCCCTCCCCCGGGACCGGGGCCTGAGCAGAGGGGCCCGAGCGGGGGCGGGGCGCACCGCCCGGCCCCCGGCCCGTCAGGACGGCATCCGTGCCGCGGCCAGCAGCCGGTCGGTGTCCTCGGGGCACAGCAGCAGCGCCCGCCCCACCGTGGCCAGCACCTCGCGCTCGGCGGGGCGGTACGGCCCGTCCGCCAGCGCGATGCGGGCGCCCTGCAGCAGGATCGACTCGCGGCCGGCGGGCGCCAGGTGCGGGGCGAGCGGTTCGAGGGCCTCGTGCAGCTCGATGGCGAGGGCCGTGCCGCACGGGTCGAAGCCGTCGCGGCCCAGGCCGCCGGCCGGGGTCGCGTACCGCCCGGGCAGCCGGCCCGTGTCGGCCGCGAGGGCCTCGATGAGGGTGACCAGCTGCTCCTCGCTGCAGTCGGCGAAGCCCGCCGCGCGGACCGCCCCCACGGCGGCCCGCCGCACCGTCCGGGCCTCCGTGCCGCCCGCGGCCAGGACCGCCAGGGCGACGGTGTGCACGGCGTCGCGGAGCATCGCCGAGAAACGGGTGGTGGTGGGGTGGTCGAGGACGTCCATGGCGAACCGGCCGCGGCAGGCCGTGCATTCGACGATCGGCCCGACCGGCCCGCGTGGCAGCAGCGGCACCCCGAAGGCGACAAGGCGACGGCGTCCCGTACGGCGGTGGTAGTTGCGGTCGCCGCCGCAGCCGGGGCAGAAGAACTCGCCGTCTCCGACCGTGCGCCATACGGTGCGTACGCCCACCACGCACCGGTCCGGGCTGTGTCGGCCTTGCGCGTGCTTCACGGCGCACCTCCATAACGCCACGGCCGGGTCGCCGCGTTGACGTGATGTTAGCCACATCGGTGATGCGGCGTCAGTACCTCGCCGCGTACATCGCGGCAGCTCTTGGCCGAAAGCGCCACCGAGCCCACCGGATGCGGTGTTTTCGGTGGCGCCGGATTGACGGTACGGCCGTGGGGCGGCCGCCGGGGCGCCGTCCGTCAGCTTCGGTACGCGCGGTTCACCGCCGACACGACCGCCTTGATCGAGGCGCGGGTGGTGTTGGCGTCGATGCCGATGCCCCACAGCACCGTGCCGTCGATCACGCACTCGATGTACGAGGCCGCCTGTGCGCTCGCGCCCTCGCTCATCGTGTGCTCGGTGTAGTCCAGCAGCCGGGCGTCGACCCCGGCGCCGGCGAGCGCGTCGAAGAAGGCCGAGATCGGACCGTTGCCGGTACCGGTCAGGACCGTCTTCGCGCCGTCCACGACGGCTTCGACCGTCAGGGCGTCGGTGCCCTCGCTGGTGGTCGAGGTCTGGGTGGAGCGCAGCGTGATGCGGCCCCAGGGGTTGTCGGGGGTGGGCAGGTACTCGTCGCGGAAGACGGACCAGATCTCCTGCGGGGTGACCTCGCCGCCCTCGGCGTCGGTCTTCGTCTGGATGATCTTCGAGAACTCGATCTGCATCCGGCGCGGCAGGTCCAGCTTGTGGTCGTTCTTCAGGACGTAGGCGATGCCGCCCTTGCCGGACTGCGAGTTGACGCGGATGACGGCCTCGTAGGAGCGGCCGACGTCCTTGGGGTCGATGGGCAGGTAGGGGACGGCCCACTCGATGTCGTCCACGCTCTTCCCGGCGGCGGCCGCGTCGGCCGCCATCGCCTCGAAGCCCTTCTTGATGGCGTCCTGGTGGGAGCCGGAGAAGGCGGTGTAGACCAGGTCGCCCGCGTAGGGGTGGCGCGGGTGGACCTCCATCTGGCTGCAGTACTCGGCGGTCCGGCGGACCTCGTCGATCTGCGAGAAGTCGATCTGCGGGTCGACGCCCTGGGAGAAGAGGTTCATGCCCAGGGTGACCAGGTCGACGTTGCCGGTGCGCTCGCCCTGGCCGAACAGGCAGCCCTCGATGCGGTCCGCGCCGGCCATGATGGCCAGCTCGGCGGCGGCCACGGCGGTGCCGCGGTCGTTGTGCGGGTGGACCGACAGGCAGATGTGCTCGCGGCGCGAGAGGTGGCGCGACATCCACTCGAAGCGGTCGGCGTGGGTGGAGGGCGTGGACCGTTCCACGGTGGCCGGCAGGTTCAGGATGATCTCGCGGCCGGCCTCGGGCTGCCAGACGTCCATGACGCCCTCGCAGACCTCCAGCGCGAAGTCCAGCTCGGTGTCGGTGAAGATCTCGGGGCTGTACTGGTAGCCGAAGACCGTCTC
This sequence comes from Streptomyces sichuanensis, assembly GCF_020328095.1. Classification (NCBI taxonomy): domain Bacteria; kingdom Bacillati; phylum Actinomycetota; class Actinomycetes; order Kitasatosporales; family Streptomycetaceae; genus Streptomyces; species Streptomyces sichuanensis. The sequence goes on along the minus strand of NZ_JAIXMK010000009.1, from coordinate 28,824 downwards.
GTCGCCGAGGATCTTGTCGGCGTACTCCATCACCAGCCGGGTGCCGTCCACCGCGATCTGCTTGACCTGCTCCCGCGAACCGCGGAAGACCACGCGGCGGAAGACGGGGGCGGTGGCGTTGTAGAGGTGGACCGTGGCGCGGTGGGCGCCGCGCAGCGACTCGACCGTGCGCTCGATCAGCTCCTCGCGCGCCTGCGTCAGGACGGAGATCGTCACGTCCTCGGGGATCGCGCCCTCTTCGATGATCGAGCGCACGAAGTCGAAGTCGGTGGCGCCCGAGGAGGGGAAGCCGACCTCGATCTCCTTGTAGCCCATGCGCACCAGCAGGTCGAACATCTCACGCTTGCGGGCGGGCGACATGGGGTCGATCAGGGCCTGGTTGCCGTCGCGCAGGTCCGTCGACAGCCAGCGGGGAGCGGTGGTGATGCGCCGGTCGGGCCAGGTGCGGTCGGGGATGTCCACGGCGTCGTGGGGACGGTAGCGGTGGACGGGCATCCCGGAGGGCCGCTGGGTGACCGTCGCCGCGGTCAGGGGCGTGGGGCGGCCTACGGAAGGGAAGATCTCGGGCATCTGCGGAGGGCTCCTCGGTGATCCGCGCGATACGGCCGACGGGCTTCTTTCCTGGCGTTGGGCAACACCGAACTCCGCGGGGAGGGGGTCGGCCTACGTCTACAGGCCCTCGCCGCGGCAGCTAAGAAGAAGCAGCACGTCACGCATGGTGCACAGCACACTAGCCGAGGCCCGAGAGGCGCGGCAGGGGCGTTCCAGCATGCGGGACACCGCGGGCGGCGCGCGGAACCGGCCCACTCTTTTGTGTTAATCGCTGCATCGGGCCCTGACAAGGGCGGGGGCCGGTGTCAGATTGCCGCCATGGACGACGCAAAGAAGTCAGAGAAGACGGTTTTCTGCACGATCGTGCCGCCGCACGTTCTGGACCGGCTCGCCCAGGCGGAGGACCCCCGCATCCACGAGCCCGCCCGCCGCACCCTCGAACACGACGGCGCCCTGCGCACCCGCCGCCGCATCACCGCGGTCCGTTCGGTCTACGCCGACTCCTCGGCGGCCGGCACGCCCTCGGACAGCCCGCAGCGCACGATCTGCGACGCCGGGCACCGCGAGGTCCTGCCGGGCAAGAAGGTGCACGCGGAGGGCGACGCACCGGCCAAGGACGCGACGGTCAACCGCGCGCACGCCGGGCTCGGAGCCACCTTCGACCTGTATCTGAAGGTCTACGGCCGGCACTCCATCGACGGCGCGGGGCTGCCGCTGGACGCCACCGTCCACTACGGGCAGGACTACTGCAACGCCTTCTGGGACGGCGAGCGGATGGTCTTCGGCGACGGCGACAACGACTTGTTCGTCGACTTCACCGTCTCCGTGGACGTCATCGGCCACGAACTGACCCACGGCGTCGTCCAGCACACCGCGAACCTGGAGTACTACGGCCAGTCGGGCGCGCTGAACGAGTCCTGCGCGGACGTCTTCGGCTCGCTGATCAAGCAGTACGCCCTCGGGCAGTCCGCCGACCAGGCCGACTGGCTGATCGGGGCGGGCCTGCTGGGCCCGGGCGTGGACAGGGGCACGGCCCTGCGCTCCATGAAGGCCCCGGGCACCGCCTACGACGACGACGTCCTCGGCAAGGACCCGCAGCCCGCCACCATGGAGGACTACGTCCGCACCAGCCGCGACAACGGCGGGGTGCACATCAACTCCGGCATCCCCAACCACGCCTTCTACCTGCTGGCCACGGCCCTGGGCGGGAACGCCTGGGAGCGCGCCGGAAAGATCTGGTACGCCACGCTGACCGGCGGCGAGCTGTCCTCGGACGCCGACTTCGCGGAGTTCGCCCGGCTGACGGTCGCCTCGGCCCGGTCGCTGTTCGGCGAGGGGGACGCGGTGCAGGCGGTCCTCAAGGCGTGGGGCCAGGTGGGCGTCGCCACGACGTGAGGACCCGTAGAACCGGGCCGGCAGGGTAGGGGTGACGTATGCGTATCGTCATCACCCGAACCGGCGGTTTTGCAGGCATCGAGCGCCGGGCCGAGCTGGACACCTGCGGCCGGCCCGACGCCACGCACCTGGAGGCCCTGGCCCACCGCGCCCTGGCGCCGGGCCGGGAGAGCCCCACCCGGGGGGTGCCGGACGCCTTCCACTACGAGATCAACGTGGACGGCCGCTCGGTCCACCTGGCGGACCCGCACCTCACCGACGACCAGCGCGAACTGATCCGCACGGTGCTGAAGGAAGGGGCGTGAGACCCGGGGCCCGGGGCCAGAAGCCCGGCTTCGCCTAGAAGCCCAGCTTCCGCAGCTGCTTGGGGACCTCTCCTCCCTGCCGCCCTCGCACCGCTCGGCCCGGGGGGGCCTCACGGGCTTCGGACGGCCGCGCCGGCCTCCGGCCGGCGGCCTCGGCTCGCCTAGAAGCCCAGCTTCCGCAGCTGCTTGGGGTCGCGCTGCCAGTCCTTGGCGACCTTCACGTGCAGGTCCAGGTAGACCGGCGTGCCCAGCAGCGCCTCGATGTGCTTGCGGGACTTCATGCCGACCTCCTTCAGACGAGCGCCCTTGGGGCCGATGATGATGCCCTTCTGGCTGGGGCGCTCGATGTAGACGTTGGCGTGGATGTCCAGCAGCGGCTTGTCCTTGGGCCGGTCCTCGCGCGGCAGCATCTCCTCGACCACCACCGCGATCGAGTGCGGCAGCTCGTCGCGGACGCCCTCCAGGGCCGCCTCGCGGATGAGCTCGGCGACCATGACCTGCTCGGGCTCGTCGGTGAGGTCGCCCTCGGGGTAGAGCGGCGGGCTCTCCGGCAGCAGCGGCGCGATCAGGTCCGCCAGCAGCGACACCTGCTTGTCGCCCACCGCGGAGACCGGCACGATCTGCGCCCACTGGATGCCCAGCTCGTCGCCCAGCTGCTGGATGGCGATCAGCTGCTCGGCCAGCGTCTTGGAGTCCACCAGGTCCGTCTTGGTGACGATGGCGATCTTGGGCGTCTTCTTGATGCCGGCCAGCTCGCCCGCGATGAAGCGGTCACCCGGACCGAGCTTCTGGTCGGCCGGCAGGCAGAAGCCGATCACGTCGACCTCGGCCCACGTGGTGCGCACGACGTCGTTGAGCCGCTCGCCGAGCAGGGTGCGCGGCTTGTGCAGACCGGGGGTGTCGACCAGGACGAGCTGGGCGTCCGGGCGGTGCACGATGCCGCGCACGGTGTGCCGGGTGGTCTGCGGACGGTTCGAGGTGATCGCGACCTTCGTCCCCACCAGTGCGTTGGTCAGGGTCGACTTGCCCGCGTTGGGGCGGCCGACGAAGCACGCGAAGCCCGCGCGGTGGGGGGCCTGGGAGGGAGAGGAGGCGTTGTCCATGCCTCACATTCTCCCCGATCGTCCGGCCGCCGCCGACCAGCGGCGGCCCGGCCCGCGGGGGCGGCGCCGGTCAGGCCCGCCGGGTGCGGCGCCCGGCCAGTGAGGCGGCGAGCTTCAGGATCCCGGCGGCGGGCAGCAGCAGGGCACCCGCGAAAACCCACCAGTCCGTGCCCTCGCCGCGCGACCAGCCGAGGAGGAGGCCGGTCCACAGGACGGCGGTCGCCGGGAACGGACTCCAGCGCCCGGCCGCGTCGACGCGGGCGGCGGCGCGCCGGCGCCCCCGCCGACGCAACAGGCCGGCCAGCGCCTCGGGCCACAGGATGCACAGCAGGGCGGCCTTCCCCCAGTCGAAGTCCTCGCCGACGACCCAGTGGTCGACGACGAGGGTGACCGTGAGACCGCCCGCGATGACCAGCATGAACCAGGTGAAGCCGGGCCCGGTCCCGTTCCGTGCCAAGGAAGGGGCCCGCTCAGCCCGCGGCGACCGTGCCGCGCACGGTCCCGTCCGGCCCGGCGAGCAGCACCGGGGTGTCCGGGCCGCCGAGGTCCCGTACGGCCGCACGGTCCCCGGCGGGCACGGCGGCCGCCTCGGAGACCAGCGCCGCCGCCTCCAGGGACTTCGCGCCGCTGGCCACGGCCATCGCCACGGCCGTCTGCAGCGCGCTCAGCCGCAGCGAGTCGAGCGCGACGGTCCCGGCGACGTACGTACGGCCCGTCTCGTCCCGGACGGCGGCGCCCTCCGGGACGGCGTTGCGGGCGCGAGCGGCGCGGGCAAGCGTGATGAGCTTGCGGTCCTCGGGGTCCAGGGTCTCCGTCATACCCGGGAGCATAGGTGCCGCCCTCCGCCGCCCGGCAGGCACCCGGGCGGCCTTCATGCGGCCGTCACGCAGCCGTCATGCTCCCCCTGCCCCGGGCCGCGGCCCTCGGCCAGCGGTCGTCAGCCCGAGGCCCGTTCCAGCAGGCCGCCGAGGGAGTACATGCTGCCCCGCCGGCCCTCGGGCGAGCCGAGCCACTGCACCTTCGCGGCCGTGCCCGTGTCCGGCACGGGGTTGTGCAGCACGATCGTCAGGTCCGGGCGGGCCGGCACGCGCAGCTGGGTGCTCTCCAGGTACAGGGTGCCGACGAGCGGGTGCTGGAACTCCTTGACCATCAAACCGCCGGGCTCCACGTCGCCGCGCCCCCACAGCTCCACGAACTCCGGGCTCACCGCGGACAGCTCCGCCACGACCTCCTTGAAGCCCTCGTCGTCCGGGTGCTCCGAGCAGGCGGCGCGGTAGGTGGCGACGACGTGCCCGGCGTTCTGCTCCCAGTTCGCCGCGCGCGAGCGGTAGAGGGGATCGGCGAAGAAGTCGATCAGGCAGTTCTGCCGGGTCTCCGGGCGGAAGCCCAGGACGTGGGCGGCCGCCTCGTTGTAGGCGACCAGGTTCCAGTACGGGTCCATGATGTGCGCCGGGGAGGGCAGCCAGCCGTCGATGAGCCGCTGCATGGCGTCGCACAGGTACGCGGGGTCGTGCGAGGACTCCGGGAGCGGGGGGTTGAGGCCGGCCAGGACGTAGAGGTGGCGGCGCTCGGGGCCGTCCAGCCGCAGCACCCGGGCGACGGCGTCCAGGACCTGCCCCGAGACGGTGATGTCGCGCCCCTGCTCCAGCCACTGGTACCAGCTCGCACCCACCCCGGCGAGGACCGCGACCTCCTCGCGGCGCAGCCCCGGCGTGCGGCGGCGGCCCCCGCCGTCCGGAAGGCCGGCCTCGGCCGGGGACACCCGTGCCCGACGGCTCATCAGGAACTCGCGCAGCTCCTCGCGGCGGCGCGGCCTGGCGCCGCCTTCCCGCTGTGCAACCGTCAACTCTCCCCCTCGCTCGGCCGGCCCTTCGCCGGCGGCCCCGGCTGGTGGTGCGACCACCACCATAAACACGTACTCCCCACGGGTCTTCCGGGCGGCCGAGGGTGTTCGCATGGCGATCGAATCCCCTTCCCGCACCTCCGCGGCCCGGGCCGTGCCCCCGGCGGCGGCCGCCCCGGCCGGCTCCCGCATGTCCACCCGTTCGAAGCTGATCCTGATGGTGCTGTGCGCGGCGCAGTTCATGGTCGCGCTCGACTTCTCCATCCTCAACGTCGCCCTGCCCGCCCTCGGTGAGGACCTCGGCATGGGCCAGGCCGACCTGCAGTGGGCGGTCACGGCGTTCGCCCTGCCGTCGGGCGGCTTCCTGCTGTTCTTCGGCCGGCTCGCCGACCTCTACGGGCGGCGCAGGCTCTTCCTGTCCGGGCTGGCGCTGTTCACGGCGGCCTCCGTGCTGGCCACGCTGGCCTGGGACCCGGCGTCCCTCCTCGCCGGGCGTGCGCTGCAGGGCCTGGGCGCGGCCATGATCGTGCCGACCGGCATGTCGCTGCTCACCACGACCTTCACCGAGGGCCCGCAGCGCGAGCGGGCGCTGGGCATCAGCGGCACGCTGATGTCCCTGGGCTTCACCATCGGCATGGTGCTGGGCGGCGTCATGACGGACACGCTGGGCTGGCGCTCGACGATGGGGCTGCTCGCGGTGGCGGGCGGCGGCGTCCTGCTGGCGGCACCCGGCCTGCTGACGGAGTCCCGGCGTGCGGACCGGCCGCGGCTGGACGTGCCGGGTGCGCTGACCGTGACCGGTGGCCTGCTGGCGCTGATCTACGCGCTGTCGACGGCGGCCCAGCGGGGGTTCGGCCGCACGGACGTCGTCGTGACGCTGGTGGGCGGCGTGGTCCTGCTCGTCGCGTTCGCCGTCGTCGAGTCCCGGGCGGCCGAGCCGCTGGTGTCCCTGCCGATGCTGCGGCGGCGGACGGTGGCCTGGGGGAACCTGGCCGGGATGATGACGTTCGCGATGATGAGCACGGTCATCTTCCTGCTGACGCTGTACCTGCAGGAGGTGCTGGAGCTGTCCGCCGCCCTGACCGGCCTGGTCTTCGGTGTGCAGGGCCTGTTCGCGGCGCTCGGCGGGGTGACGGCCCCCAAGGTCATCGCCCGCTTCGGTGCGCGCCGCACGCTGATCGGGGGTCTGCTGGTGCAGGCCGTCTTCACGGCGGCGCTGCTGGGTGTGGGCACGGATTCGGTCTCGGGTGCCTGGCTGGCCCTGGTGGCGGCCTCGCTGGGGTGCGTGGGGCACCTGTGGGCGATCGTGGCGTACGGGGTGACGGCGACGTCGGGGCTGCCGGACGGGGAGCAGGGCCTGGCCACGGGGCTGGTGACCAGCTCGCAGCAGGTGGGCATGACGGTGGGCATTCCGCTGCTCAGTGCGGTGGTGTCGGCGCGGGTGGCTGTGCTGCGGGACGGGGGCTCGTCGTTCGCCGAGGCCACGTTGGGTGGCGTCAGGCTGGGGCTGGGGGTGGACGCCGCGATCGTGGCGGCGGTGGCCGGGCTGGCGGCGCTGGGCCTGCGGCGCCGTGCGGCTGCCGGGCGGTGACGTTCCCCGGACGGGCTGAAAATCAGCCCGTCCGGCGTTTGAGGACACCGCGCGCAGCGCGGCCGGGGGTCCGGGGGCTTGCCCCTGGTTCGGGAAGGGGCGGGACGTTCAGCCCCGGGCCCTCGCCAGGATGCGGGCCGCTACGGCCGGGGAGTCGACCAGCGGGTGGAGGGCCAGGGCGCGGAGGGCTGCGGCTCGGTCCTCGTGGACGGCGGCCTGGATCGTTGCCCGCTCCACCGCCTTGAGCTGCAGCATCAGGCCCAGCTGGTCCTCCCGCAGGGGGGCGCACGGCAGGGGGCGTGCGCCGTCGGCGTCCACGACGCACACCGTCTCGATGATCGCGTCCGGGTCGAGCGCCGGCACGGTCGTGCCGTTGCGGACGTCGAGGATCAGCCGCGCGCCCTCGTTCTCGGCCACGCCGCGCATGAAGGCCAGCGCCACCCGCTCGTAGCCCCCGCCGTCCAGGTCGCAGGAGTCGCGCTGCCAGCCGCCGCTGGCCGCCCGGCTCGCGGCGCCGTAGGTCTCCTCGCGCTGGAGCCGGGTGCGCTCCCACAGCTCGTACGAGCGGTGCGGGGCGGCCGCCGCCTCGGCGAAGAAGTCGCTCTGCTGCTGGTCGAGGAACTCGCCGCGGGTCTCCGCCGCCTCCTGCACCGAGCGCAGCGTCTCGCGGCGGAAGTAGTAGTAGTGCAGGTACTCGTTGGGCAGGGCGCCCAGCGCCCGCAGCCACTCCCCGCCGAAGAGCTTGCCCTCCTCCAGCTTCTTCAGCGCCTCGTCGTCCGCCAGCAGGCGCGGCAGCATCTCCTCGCCGTCGGATGTCAGGGAGCGCAGCCACCCGAGGTGATTGAGACCCACGTAGTCGTAGGTCACCTGTTCCGGGTCGAGGTGCAGCGCCTGTGCGGCGCGCCGCACCATCCCCACCGGCGAGTCGCAGATGCCGACCACGCGCTCGCCCAGCACGGCGGACATCGCCTCCGTCACCATCCCTGCGGGGTTGGTGAAGTTGATGACCCACGCGTCGGGGGCGAGCGCCGCGACCCGCTCGGCGATCCCCCTCGCCACCAGGACCGTGCGCAGCCCGTACAGCACGCCGCCGGCGCCGACGGTCTCCTGGCCCAACACCCCCTCGCTGAGGGGGATCCGCTCGTCCAGGACCCGCCCCGCGGTGCCGCCCACGCGGATCGCGGAGAAGACGAAGTCGGTGCCCCGCAAGGCGTCGTCCAGGCCGTCGGCGATCCGTACGGCCGGGGCGCCCGGCACACCGGCCGCCTGGGCGGCCAGCACGGACGCGATCACTCTCATGCGCTTGGAATCGGTGTCGTACAGCACGAGTTCCGTGCAGCGGCCCGGCGCGTCGCGCCGGGCGTCGTCCAACAGGGCCCGGTGCACCAGAGGCACACGGAAGCCGCCACCGCCGAGAATCGTCAGCCTCATGGTCCGGAACGTACCGCAGGATCGGGCAGACTGGCCGGACCCGCACCCGGGCATCCCTGAGAGGAGCTACGAGCGAGCATGTCGGTCCCTTCGTCACGCACGACAGCGCAGGCAGGCGGCCAGGGCGAGCAGGTCCGGGACGCGTGCGTCCGGGACGACCGGTTCGAGGGCGCGGCGCCGGTCCTCGACCCCCTCGCCGAGGTGCGGTCCGAGAGCGATCCGGCGACCGACGTCTACCTCACCGGGCCGGTCTTCCTCGACATCATCTTCACCGGCCTGGACTCGGCTCCCGTGCGCGGCACCGAGTCCTGGGCCCGCGGCATGGGCTCCAGCCCGGGCGGCATCGCCAACATGGCCACCGCCCTGGCGCGGCTGGGCCTGCGCACGTCGCTGGCCGCCGCGTTCGGCGACGACATGTACGGCGAGTACTGCTGGGAGTCGCTCTCGCGCGGCGAGGGCATCGACCTGAGCCTGTCGCGGACCGTGCCCGGCTGGCACTCCCCGGTCACCGTCTCCATGGCGTACGAGGGCGAACGGACCATGGTCTCCCACGGGCACGAGGCGCCGCCGCCCGAGGAGCCCGCCCCCGAGTGCCCGCCGCCGGCCCGGGCCTGCGTGGCCCTGCTCGTGCCGGGCCGGCAGGAGGAGTGGATCGGCCGCGCCGCCGCCCGCGGCAGCCGGGTCTTCGCCGACGTCGGCTGGGACGAGACCGGCCGCTGGGACCCGGCCGACCTGGCCGACCTGGAGCACTGCGAGGCGTTCCTGCCGAACGCCGAGGAGGCCATGCGCTACACCCGCACCGACTGCCCCCGCGCCGCGGCCCGCGCCCTGGCCGACAAGGTGCCGCTGGCCGTGGTGACGATGGGCGAGCGCGGCGCCTACGCCGTGGACGGCCGCACCGGGGAGAGCGCCGAGGTCCCCGCGATCGTCGTCGAGGCCCTGGACCCCACCGGCGCCGGGGACGTCTTCGTCGCCGGCTTCGTCACCGGCACCCTCGCCGAGTGGCCGCTGGCCGACCGGCTCGCCTTCGCCGGCCTGACCTCGGCCCTGTCCGTGCAGGAATTCGGGGGCTCGCTCTCGGCGCCCGGCTGGGTGGAGATCGCCGCCTGGTGGCAGCACGTGCGGTCCTTCAACGACCAGTCCGCGGCCACCGTGCGCCGCTACGCCTTCCTCGACGGCCTGCTGCCCGCCGCCACCCGGCCCTGGCCCCTGCGCCGCGCCCTGCCCACCCTCGGGTTCCGCCGGCCGTAAATGCCTTCGGGCTCGTCGGTGCACCGTCGTACCCTTGGTATTCCAAGGTTGTCCGCCCGAGGAAGCAGGAAAAGAGGGGATGAGCAGGCCCTAGTGCCGGCCCATGACGCAGACACCCACACGACCGCAGGCGACCGCCCGCTTCACCGTCCCGGCCAAGCACCCGATGGTCACGGTCCTGGGCTCCGGGGACGCCCTCCTGCGCGTGATCGAGAACGCCTTCCCGTCCGCGGACATCCACGTACGGGGCAACGAAGTCACCGCGACGGGCGACGAGCGGGAAGTCCGCCTCGTCCAGCGGCTGTTCGACGAGATGATGCTGGTGCTCCGCACGGGTGCGCCGATGACGGAGGACGCGGTGGAACGCTCGATCGCCATGCTGAGGGACGAGGAGAAGGGCGCGGAGACGCCCGCCGAGGTCCTCACCCAGAACATTCTCTCCAGCCGCGGCCGCACCATCCGCCCCAAGACGCTCAACCAGAAGCGGTACGTCGACGCGATCGACAAGCACACCGTCGTCTTCGGCATCGGCCCCGCGGGCACCGGCAAGACCTACCTGGCCATGGCCAAGGCCGTGCAGGCCCTGCAGTCCAAGCAGGTCAACCGCATCATCCTGACCCGGCCGGCCGTCGAGGCGGGCGAGCGGCTCGGCTTCCTGCCCGGCACGCTCTACGAGAAGATCGACCCGTACCTGCGCCCCCTCTACGACGCCCTGCACGACATGCTCGACCCCGACTCCATCCCGCGCCTGATGGCCGCCGGGACGATCGAGGTCGCTCCGCTGGCGTACATGCGCGGCCGCACGCTCAATGACGCGTTCATCATCCTCGACGAGGCGCAGAACACCAGCCCCGAGCAGATGAAGATGTTCCTGACCCGGCTCGGCTTCGACTCCAAGATCGTGATCACGGGTGACATCACCCAGATCGACCTGCCCGGCGGCACCAAGAGCGGCCTGCGCCAGGTGCGGGAGATCCTCGACGGCGTCGAGGACGTCCACTTCTCCCTGCTCACCAGCAACGACGTGGTCCGGCACAAGCTCGTGGGACGTATTGTCGACGCGTACGAGCAGTACGACAGCCGCAACGGAAAGTAAAGCGCAACCACGATGGCAATCGACGTCAACAACGAATCCGGCACGGAGGTCGACGAGCAGGCGATCCTCGACGTCGCCCGCTACGCCCTCACCCGGATGCGCATCCACCCGCTCTCCGAGCTCTCGGTCATCGTCGTCGACGCCGAAGCCATGGAGCAGCTGCACATCCAGTGGATGGACCTCCCCGGCCCCACCGACGTGATGTCCTTCCCCATGGACGAGCTGCGTCCGCCGGCCAAGGACGACGACGAGCCCCCGCAGGGCCTCCTCGGTGACATCGTCCTGTGCCCGGAGGTCGCCAGGAAGCAGGGCGAGGAGGCGCCGACCGGGCACTCCATGGACGAGGAGCTGCAGCTCCTGACCGTCCACGGCGTCCTGCACCTCCTCGGCTACGACCACGAGGAGCCCGACGAGAAGGCCGAGATGTTCGGCCTCCAGGCGGCGATCATCGACGGCTGGCGCGCGGAGCGCGGCATCGAGGGGCCCTCCCCGGCCCCGACGTTCACGTGACCGGCCAGCTGATCGCCGCCGCGGTCCTGCTGCTCGTCGTCGCCTGGCTCGCCGCCTGCGCCGAGGCCGGCCTCGCCCGGACCAGCAGGTTCCGGGCCGAGGAGGCCGCCCGGGCGGGGCGGCGCGGCAGCGCCCGGCTCACGGCCGTCGCCTCCGACCCCACCCGCTACCTCAACCTGGCGCTGCTCGTCCGCGTCGCCTGCGAGATGGCGGCGGGCGTCTTCGTCACCTATGTGTGCCTGGAGTCCTTCGACGCCACCTGGGAGGCGCTGACCGTCGCCATCGGGGTGATGGTCCTCGTCTCCTACGTGGCCGTCGGCGTCTCCCCGCGCACCATCGGCCGCCAGCACCCGATCGGCACCGCCACCGCGGCCGCCTACGTGCTGCTGCCGCTGGCCCGCGTCCTGGGCCCGGTGCCCCGGCTGCTGATCCTCCTGGGCAACGCCCTCACCCCGGGCAAGGGCTTCCGCATGGGGCCCTTCGCCTCGGAGGCGGAGCTGCGGGCCATGGTCGACCTCGCGGAGAAGGAGTCGCTCATCGAGGACGAGGAGCGCCGCATGGTGCACTCCGTCTTCGAGCTCGGCGACACCCTCGTCCGCGAGGTGATGGTGCCGCGCACCGACCTGATCGTCATAGAGCGCGGCAAGACCATCCGGCAGGCGCTCACCCTCGCCCTGCGCTCCGGTTTCTCCCGCATCCCGGTGACCGGCGAGAACGAGGACGACGTGGTCGGCGTCGTCTACCTCAAGGACCTCGTCCGCAAGACGCACATCAGCCGCGACGCCGAGTCGGAGCTGGTCTCCACCGCCATGCGGCCCGCCGTCTTCGTTCCCGACACCAAGAACGCGGGCGACCTGCTGCGCGAGATGCAGCAGCAGCGCAACCACTGCGCGGTCGTCATCGACGAGTACGGCGGCACAGCCGGCATCGTCACCATCGAGGACATCCTCGAAGAGATCGTCGGTGAGATCACCGACGAGTACGACCGCGAGCTGCCGCCCGTCGAGGAGCTCGGCGAGGGCCGCTTCCGCGTCACCGCCCGCCTCGACCTCGGCGACCTGGGCCGGCTCTACGGCCTGGAGGAGTTCGACGACGAGGACGTGGAGACCGTGGGCGGCCTGCTGGCCAAGTCCCTGGGCCGCGTCCCGATCGCCGGCGCCACCGCGGACGTCGAGCTCGCCGCGCTGACCGAGCACGCCAAGAGCAGCGAGCTCACCGCCCTGCGGCTGACGGCCGAGGCCGCCGCCGGACGGCGCAACCGCATCGTCACGGTGCTGGTCGAGCCGGTCCGGGCGGAGGACGATCCCAGGGAGTGAATGTCCCCCGTGCGGGGATTCCTCCCCGCACGGTCCGGGAACGCATCCGGGGTGCCCGTCGTCAGAGTCGTCCGAAGTGTCGCCCGCCCGCTGCTCGCCTCGGTGTTCGTGAGCAGCGGCCTGCGGACGGTCGCGCACCCGGAGGCGGTCGCCGCCATGGCGGCCCCCGTGGCGCTCGCCCTCGCCGAACGGATCCCGGGCCTGCCGCGGGACGCCCGGGCGCTGGTGCGCATCAACGGCGCCGTGCACGTGGGCGCCGGCTCGCTGCTGGCCCTCGGGGTCTTCCCCCGCACCTGCGCCCTGGCCCTGGCGGCCAGCCTCGTCCCGACGACGGTGGCGGGCCACGCGTACTGGACGGAGCAGGACCCGGGCAAACGGATGCAGCACCGGGTGGCGTTCTTCAGCAACGCCTCGATCCTGGGGGGCCTCTTGCTGGCCGCCACGGACAGGAGCGGGCGCCGGCCGCACGGCCGGTTCCGGTGGCGGGCCTGAGGGGCCCGGCCACGGCGGGGTGCCGCCGTACGGGCCGGATTTCCGGCCCGTACGGCGTCGGGGCTAGAAGACCACCACCGACCGGAGCACGTCCCCGGCGTGCATCCGCTCGAACGCCTTCTCCACGTCCCCCAGCCCGATCGTCTCGGTCACGAACGCCCCGAGGTCCAGCCGCCCCTGCTGGTGCAGGTCGATCAGCATCGGGAAGTCGCGCGAGGGCAGACAGTCGCCGTACCAGGAGGACTTGAGGGCGCCGCCCCGTCCGAACACGTCCAGCAGCGGCAGCTCGATCTTCATGTCCGGCGTCGGCACGCCGACCAGGACGACCGTCCCCGCCAGGTCGCGCGCGTAGAACGCCTGCTCGTACGTCTCGGGCCGGCCGACCGCGTCGATGACGACGTCCGCGCCGAAGCCGCCGGTCAGTTCGCGGATCGCCTCGACCGGGTCGGTCGTCCGCGAGTTGACGGTGTGGGTGGCGCCCATGCCGCGTGCCGTCTCCAGCTTGCGGTCGTCGATGTCGACAGCGATGATCCGCGCCGCGCCCGCCAGGCGGGAGCCGGCGATGGCCGCGTCGCCGACGCCGCCGCAGCCGATGACGGCGACGGAGTCACCGCGGCCGACGTTGCCGGTGTTGATGGCGGCTCCGATGCCGGCCATGACGCCGCAGCCGAGGAGCCCGGCCACCGCCGGGGAGACGGCGGGGTCGACCTTGGTGCACTGCCCGGCCGCGACCAGCGTCTTCTCGGCGAACGCGCCGATGCCGAGCGCGGGCGAGAGCTCCGTGCCGTCCTTGAGCGTCATCTTCTGCTTGGCGTTGTGCGTGTTGAAGCAGTAGTGCGGCCGGCCCCGCAGACAGGCCCGGCACTGGCCGCAGACGGCCCGCCAGTTCAGGACGACGAAGTCGCCGGGGGCCACCTCGCTCACGCCCTCGCCGACGGCCTCGACGACGCCCGCCGCCTCGTGACCGAGGAGGAAGGGGAAGTCGTCGTTGATGCCGCCCTGCTTGTAGTGCAGGTCGGTGTGGCAGACGCCGCACGCCTGGATCTTCACCACGGCCTCGCCGGGCCCCGGGTCCGGCACGAGGATCGTCTCGATGCGGACCGGCTCGTTCTTGCCCGGTGCGATGACTCCGCGTACTTCCTGCGCCATCTGTGAGGCCCCACCCTTCGTGTCTTCGGTCTGCTCCCACGGTACGCCCCGGGGCCCCGCGTCGCGATCTTCTCCGCGCGTAGAGCCGCTCCTGAGCTGGGCCTTGACCAGCTCAGGTCAAGCGCTTAGCTTCACGGAGACCGTCGTTGTTACTCAGGAGTCATCACGTGCCGTCGTCCCCGTCGCTGAAGTCCAAGCGCGTCCGCATCGCCGCCGTCACCGCCGCCCTCGCCGCCGGCGCCGGCCTCTACACCGCGGGCGCCGCCAGCGCCGACCGTGCGGTGCCCCGCACGGACAAGGAGATCCCGAACCTCACCCAGGTGCAGGACAAGATCAAGGCGTTCTACGGCGACACCGTCGACGCGTCCGGCCAGCACTACGCCTCGGCGGACAGCAACTACGCCAAGCAGGTCGCCGACATCGAGAAGAAGGCCAAGGCGCACCTGGAGAAGGTCGTCAAGAACCAGGCCAAGGACCAGGCCAGGGGCAAGAAGGGCGCCAAGCCCGCCATCGTGGTCGACCTCGACGACACCACCCTGCTGACCTACAACTACGAGCTGCAGCAGGGCTTCCACTTCACGCCCGAGTCGCAGGACGCGTACCTGAAGTCGACCGACATGGCCGCCGTCTTCGGCATGCCGCAGCTGGTCAACTGGGCGCAGTCCAAGGGCATCGAGGTCTTCTACGTGACCGGCCGCGGCGAGCACCAGCGCGAGTGGAGCGCCCGCAACCTCAAGAACGTCGGCTACAAGCCCGTCGCCGACACCGCGCACTTCTTCCTGAAGAACAAGCAGACCCCGCCCGCCTACCTGGCGTGCGGCGCGAAGTGCACCACGGTCGAGTACAAGTCGGGCACCCGCAAGTACATCGAGTCCAAGGGCTTCGACATCGTCGCCAACTTCGGCGACCAGTACAGCGACCTGCAGGGCGGCTACGCCGACCGCACCTACAAGCTGCCGAACCCGATGTACTACCTGCCGTAGCTCACCGGCGCTTCGGCACCGGCACGCGCATCAGGTCCCGGGCGACGGTGAGCTCCCCGTCGAAGCCCGCCGCCCGGGCCTGCCGCTCGAAGACGGACGGGTCGTCGTAGCGCTGCGAGAAGTGCGTGAGGACCAGGTGGCGCACGCCCGCGCGCGCCGCCACACGGGCCGCCTGGCCGGCCGTCAGGTGGCCGTGCTCGGTGGCGAGGGACTCGTCCTCGTCGGTGAAGGTCGACTCGATGACGAGCATGTCGCAGCCCTCGGCCAGGGCGTGGACGCCGTCGCACAGCCGGGTGTCCATGACGAACGCGAAGCGCTGTCCGCGCCGGACCTCGCTGACCTCGTCGAGGGTGACGCCGCGGACCTCGCCCTCGCGCTGCAGCCGGCCGACGTCCGGCCCGCCGATGCCGTGCTCCGCCAGCAGCTCCGGCAGCATCCGGCGGCCGTCGGGCTCGACCAGGCGGTAGCCGTAGGACTCCACGGGGTGCGAGAGCCTGCGCGCCTCCAGCCGGAACGCCCGGCTGTCGGCCATCACCGCGCCGGTGCCGGCCACCGGCTCCTCCACCAGCTTGACCGTCTCGCGGTAGGCGGTGGCGTAGCGCAGCCGCTCGAAGAAGCGGCGGCCGCTGGCGGGGAAGTGCGCCGTGACCGGGTGGGGCACCCGGTCGAGGTTGATGCGCTGGATGACGCCGGCCAGGCCCAGGGAGTGGTCACCGTGGAAGTGGGTGATGCAGATCCGGTTGAGGTCGTGGGCGGCCACGCCGGCGCGCAGCATCTGGCGCTGCGTGCCCTCGCCGGGATCGAAGAGGATGCCCTCGCCGTCCCAGCGCAGGACGTAGCCGTTGTGGTTGCGGTGCCGGGTGGGCACCTGGCTGGCGGTGCCGAGGACGACGAGCTCGCGTACGGACAAGGTGGTACTCGCTGTTCCTGGCCGGGGGTCTGCCGGCCGCGTCTGCTAGCCGGGGGGCCAGTTGAAGCCGCGGCCGCCGAGGACGTGGGCGTGGGCGTGGAAGACCGTCTGGCCCGCGCCGCTGCCGGTGTTGAAGACGATGCGGAAGCCCTTGTCGCCGTTCTCCTGCAGGGCGACCTCGCCGGCCTCGCGCAGCACGTCGGCGGCGATGGCGGGTTCGGCGGCCGCGAGGGAGGCGGCGTCGGGGTAGTGCACCTTGGGGATGACCAGGCAGTGCACGGGCGCCTGGGGGTTGATGTCCCGGAAGGCGACGGTCGTCTCGGTCTCCTTGACGACGGTCGCGGGCACCTCCCCTGCGACGATCTTGCAGAACAGGCAGTCGGCCTGCGGTTCTCCCGCCACCGGTGGCTCCTCCCGGGTCGTCGGCTTCTACGATCCGGATGTTACCGGTACGTCCGTACGACCGCGGCCATGGCACCTGCGCCCCGCCGTCACTTCCCCTGCTGGTGGTGGCCCTGATCGCCGGGCGGCGGCTTGTCGGTGCAACTGGCGGAGGGCACCGGCCCGCCCGGCTGCCCGGGGTGGTGGGAGGGGACGGGGGGCGGGCCGCCGGCCGTCCTGCTGCAGTCGCCGAGCACGCTCACCGAGAACACCGTCCTGCCGTCGACCTTGGCGGTCAGCAGACCGTGCACGCACGCCTGGCCGGTGATGCCGGTGACCCGCCCGAAGACGATGATCTTCTTGCCGCTGTCGGTGCGTCCCTCGCAGTCGACGCCGATGGCGGTGACCGGCTGGGTGTTGCCGGCGGAGTCCTTGCCACCGCCCTCCGTCTTGCCCGTGCAGTTGAGCCAGGCGACGCGCACGCCCTCGCGGTCGAGGGCGTAGCCAGCCTGGCGCTGCGTGGTGACGGCGACGGTGACCGCGTCGAGCCCGGCGGCCGGCTGACAGCCGGTGCCCGTCATGACGGCCGCGACGGCGAGCGCCGCGGCTCCCGCGGCGTACCGCGGCCGGGGAACAGCCTTGTGTATGCGCCTCAACGCACCCATGACGGCGAGTCTGCCACCGGCCCGGATCGTGGGGAAGTGCGCCTTGAGGCCATGGCACGACCGCGTCGGGGGGCGCCCTGATGGCGTCGGGGGCGCGCGGAGCGCTTCCCCGCCCGGGAATGGTCTATGCCAACTTTGCGGGATGGGTACGGAGTTCGTTGGGAAACACAGGATTTATCGTTTCAGCACCTGAGTTTCACCTTCCCCCCTTACTCTCTCCCGAAGGGGAGAAACACGCGCACTGGGGAGTCGCGTGAGGGGGGAGGAGCCGCGCGTTGCCGCGGCGCTTCCGGGTGGTTTCGAGGGGGGACCTCTTTGCTCACGTCCGTGTTCGTCTGTGTGGTGTCGCTCGCCCTCTTCTGGATGGCGGCCTTCACCCTGTGGTGGCAGATGCACGCCTGGCGCACGCCCGAGACGCTCGCGGGCACCCGCTTCGAGCCCCCGAACGGCGAGGGCACCCTGTCCTTCTCGCTGCTGGTGCCCGCCCGACACGAACAGGCCGTCCTGGAGCACACCGTCACCCGGCTGCTGGAGTCCACGCACGGCCGCTTCGAGATCCTCGTCATCGTCGGCCACGACGACCCGGAGACCGCGGAGGTCGCCGGGAAGGTGGCGGCCGCGGCCCCCGGCCGGGTGCGGGTGATCGTGGACACGCACGAGAAGAAGAACAAGCCCAAGGCCCTCAACACCGCGCTCCCCCACTGCACGGGCGAGGTCGTCGGCGTCTTCGACGCCGAGGACCAGGTCCACCCCGAACTGCTCACCCACGTCGACCACGCCTTCCGCGCGACCGGCGCGGACGTGGTGCAGGGCGGCGTCCAGCTGATCAACTTCCACTCCAGCTGGTACAGCCTGCGCAACTGCCTGGAGTACTTCTTCTGGTTCCGCAGCCGCCTCCACCTGCATGCGGAGAAAGGTTTCATCCCGCTGGGCGGCAACACCGTCTTCGTCCGCACCCAGGTGCTGCGCGAGGCCGGCGGCTGGGACCCCGAGTGCCTGGCGGAGGACTGCGACCTGGGCGTGCGGCTGTCCAGCCGGGGCAAGCGGGTCGTCGTCGCGTACGACTCCGAGATGGTCACCCGCGAGGAGACGCCGGGCACGCTCATGAGCCTGCTCAAGCAGCGCACCCGCTGGAACCAGGGCTTCCTGCAGGTCTACCGCAAGAAGGACTGGCGGCAACTGCCCACCGTCGCCCAGCGGCTGCTCGCCCGCTACACCCTGATGACGCCGTTCTTCCAGGCGTTCACCGGCCTGATCATCCCGCTGAACATCGCCATAGCGCTCTTCCTCGACGTCCCCGCCGGCGTCGCCGTGGTGACCTTCCTGCCCGCGGTCACCATGCTGGTCACGTTCGTGTTCGAGATCGTCGGACTGCACGACTTCGGCACGCAGTACGGCCTGCGCGTCCGCTTCGTCCACTACCTCAAGCTCATCCTCGGCGGCCCCTTCTACCAGCTCATGCTCGCCGGGGCCGCGGTGCGCGCGGTCTGGCGGGAGCAGCGGGGCCGCAGCGACTGGGAGCTCACCCGACACGTCGGCGCGCACCTCACCCGAGAGGACGTCACTTCGTGACCGCGACACTCCCCACCGCGCCGGCGGCCCCCGCCGCCGCGCCGCTGCCCGCGCCCACCCGGCTCAGACCGGTCCTGCGCCTGCGCCGCTCCCGTCCCGACCTGCTGGTGTGCGGACTGGTCCTCGCCGCGATCCTGCTGGTGCAGGGCTGGAACATCACCGGCTTCCCCGCCCTCAGCGACGACGAGGGCACGTATCTGGCGCAGGCGTGGGCCGTCCAGGAGGGCAGGGGGCTCGCCCACTACACCTACTGGTACGACCACCCGCCGCTCGGCTGGATCCAGATCGCGCTGGTCACCTGGATACCGGCGGCCCTCTCCCCCGACGCGATGTCCGTGGCCCCCATGCGCTGCGCGATGCTGCTGGTGTCGGCGGTCAGCGCGGTGCTGGTGTACGTCCTGGGTCGGCGGCTGGGGCTGCAGAAGTGGGCGGCGGCGCTGGCCATGGCCCTCTTCGGGCTGTCCCCGCTCGCGGTGGTCCTGCAGCGGGAGATCTTCCTCGACAACCTCGCCGTGATGTGGATCCTGCTGGCCTTCTGCCTGGCCGCATCGCCCCGGCGGCACCTGTGGCACCACTTCGGGGCCGGGCTGGCGGCGGCCGTCGCGGTGCTGTCGAAGGAGACGATGCTCGTCATCCTGCCCGCGCTGCTGCTGACCATGTGGCGGCACAGCCACCGCGACACCCGCAAGTTCGCCGTGACGGGCGCGGTGACGGCGTGCGGGCTGATCGGCCTGGCCTATCCGCTGTTCGCGTTCCTCAACCACGAGCTGTTCCCCGGGCCCGGGCACGTCTCCCTGGTCGACGGCATCAAGTACCAGATGAGCCGCCCGGGTTCGGGCTTCGTCCTGGACGAGGGCTCGGGCGCGCACGGCGTGCTGCACTCGTGGCTCTACTACGACCGTGTCCTGCCGCTGTGCGGGCTGGCCGCCGCGGTGGTGCTGGTGGCCGCCGCCCGCTGGTCCCGCACGGGCCGGGCGCTCGCCGGGCCGGCCGCGGCCGCGGTGGTCCTCGCGCTGGTCGCCCTGCGCCCCTCGGGCTACCTGCCGGCCATGTACGTCATCCAGGTGCTGCCGTTCCTGGCCCTGGCCCTGGCGGGCGTGGCGGCCTCCGTCGTCGGCGCCCTGCTGCGCTCGCGCCCCGGCCAGGGCGCCCGCTGGACGGCCGTGCGCCGCTCGGCGGTCGGCCTGCTGGCCGTGACGGCCGCCGTGCTGGTCGTACCGCGCTGGTACGAGGGCAACCGGCCGGCCCTCACCGTCGACGCCAACGCCCCCTACCGGGCGGCCGCGTCCTGGCTGGGCGACAAGGCCAACGTCGCCGACCCGGCCGGCACCCGCGTCCTGGCCGACGACGCGATCTGGCTCGACCTCGTGCACGCCGGCTACCGGCCCGGGACCGGGGCCGTGTGGTTCTACAAGGCCGACCTCGACCCGGCGGTCACCCGGACGATGCCGCGCGGCTGGCGGGACGTGCACTACGTCGTCTCGTCGCCGACGGTCCGGCGGGACGCGGTGACGCTGCCGCTGGTGAAGGCCGCGCTGGAGCACTCGCGGCCCGTGGCCTCGTTCGGCGAGGGCGAGGACCGCATCGAGATCCGCCGGGTCATGGAGACCGCGCGGTGAGCGACGGCACCGACGCCTTACGCGCCGGCGGCGCGCCGGGCGTCGTGGACGGTGTACGCCGCACGGCGGGCATCGCCGGGACGGCAGGCGTCGTCGGCACGGGCGGAGCCACGAGCCCCACAGGCGCGGCGAGCGCCCCGGGCGCCGGAGGCGGCACGGGTGGCGTGCACAGCACGGCGGGCATCGCCGGCGCGGCCAGGTCCACCGCGCGCGAAGGCTTCCGCTTCCTGCGGCACCTCGCCGCGCTGCGCACCGCCTCCCCCTTCGCCCGGATGCTCGCCTTCGGGCTCATCGGGCTCACGGGATTCCTGCCGAACCTCCTCGGGCTGGAGCTGCTGACCGGCGCCGGGCTGCACTACCTCCCGGCCGAGATCGTGGCCAACCAGTTCGGCGTCGTATGGAACTTCGCCCTCATCGAGCTGCTGCTCTTCCAGCACCGCCGCGCCCACCGCCACTGGGCGGACCGGTTCACGCGGGTCGCCCTGCTGGCCAACGCCGATCTGGTGCTGCGCATCCCGCTCATCGCCGTGTTCGTCGGCGGGCCCGGCCTGGGCGTGCTGCCCGCCACCGCGCTGGCGCTGCTGGTCACCTTCGTCCTGCGCTACGCCGCCACCGAGGCGCTGGTGTACGTGCCGCGCACCCGCCTCGCCCGGAGCCGCGGCGGCAGGCACCGCCGTCCAAGAAGGGACACGTGATGGCATGCACCTGAGAGTCGCCCCCCGCAGACGCACCCGCCAGGGCAGACGCAGACGACGCACCCGGGCAGCGGCGGCGCTGCTCCTCGCCTCCAGCGCGTCCTTCGGGCTGCTGCTGGCCGCGCCCGGCCCGGCCGAGGCCGGGTCGAACCTCGTCGTCAACCCCGGCTTCGAATCCGCTCGCTCCTCCGACGCGCTGCCGACATGCTGGGAGAAGTCCGGCTGGGGCAACAACGACTTCACCATCGGCACGACCGACCAGTCGCACAGCGGCGGCAAGGCCCTCTCCGTCACGCTCACGCGCCGCGTCGACGGCGACCGCAAGGCGCTGATGGTCGAGGACGCCTCGTGCGCGCCGAGCGTGACGCCGGCGCACCAGTACGACCTCTCGCTCTGGTACAAGAGCACCACCCCGGACGCGTCCGTCACCGTCTTCCGCCACGACGTGAAGACGGGCTGGCAGTACTGGACGGACCTCAAGACGCTGCCGGTCGCCGCCGCGTACACGCGCGCGTCCGTCCGTACGCCCGTCGTGCCGCCGGGCACCGACCAGATCAGCTGGGGCGTCTCCGTCTACGGCACGGGCACGGTCGTCTCCGACGACTACGACATGGAGGACGCGACCCAGCCCGCGGTGGGCGACGTCTGCACCGCCGGTGACGCCTGCACCAAGGGCACGTGGGCGGTCATGCCGTTCAAGAACCCGGTGCGCAGCATGCACTCCGTCGTCCTGCACAACGGCAAGGTGCTGCTCGTGGCCGGCTCGGGCAACGACCCGGACCTGTTCAAGGCCGGCACGTTCACGTCCGCGGTCTACGACCCGAAGACCGGCACGACGAAGACGATCCCGACGCCGGTCGACATGTTCTGCGCCGGGCACGTGCAGCTGTCGGACGGCCGCGTCCTCATCATGAGCGGCAACAAGGCGTACCCGGCCGCCGACGGCAGCCACGGCTACGAGGGCTTCAAGGACAGCTACGTCTTCGACCCGGCGGCCGAGAAGTACGTCAGGACCAACGACATGAACGAGGGCCACTGGTACCCCTCGGCGACACTCCTCGGCAACGGCGACGTCATCAGCTTCGGCGGCCTGAAGGAGGACTCGACGGGCAGCGTGACCGCCGAGAAGTTCTCGCAGTCGCAGCAGAAGTGGCTGCCGCGCAACGAGGTGAACCAGACCTGGTCGTACTGGGGCCTGTATCCGTCCATGATCCTCATGCAGGACGGGCGGCTCTTCTACTCCGGCAGCCACGTCTTCGGCGACGGCACGCCGGGCACGGGCGCGTCGATCTACGACTACGACGCCAACAAGATCACCGACGTGCCGGGGCTGCAGGACAAGGACAACCGCGACCAGTCGATGAGCGTGCTGCTCCCGCCCGCGCAGGACCAGCGCGTGCTGACCATGGGCGGCGGCAACGTCAACCGCAACCCGGAGGCCGGCCGCCTCACGGACCTCATCGACCTCAAGCTGCCCAATCCCGTGTACAAGCCGGCGCCGCTGCTGCCGCAGGGCACGGTCGACCAGGGCCAGGGGCAGAAGCCGCAGACCGGCGCGCAGGGCAAGATGTACGTCTCGGCGGTGCTGATGCCCGACGGCAAGGTCCTGGAGACGGGCGGCGGTCTGCACGACCGGGCGGACCCGGTGTTCGAGGCGAGCTTCTTCAACCCGCAGACCAACACCTTCCAGCCGGGCCTGGCCACGGACCCGATCCCGCGCACGTACCACTCGTCGGCGTTCCTGCTGCCGGACGGCCGGGTGATGGCGGTCGGCGACAACCCCGGCAACGGCACGTTCGACGACCACGTGTCGATCTACACGCCGCCGTACCTCTACAAGGGGGCGCGGCCGCAGATCACGTCGGTGGCGAACAACAAGTGGCAGTACGCCAGCACGCAGCGCGTGACGGTGGACCGGCCGGTGGTCAAGGCCGAGCTGATCCGCCCGGCGGCCGTCACCCACTCCTCCGACCCGAACCAGCGCTTCGTGGACCTGCCGATGACGGTCGGCGCGGACGGCACCACCATCGACCTCAACGTGACGAGCAACCCCAACCTGGCCCCGCCGGGCTGGTACATGCTCTTCGCCGTGGACGCGGCCGGCGTCCCGTCGGTGGCCTCCTGGGTCCACCTGGGGGGCCCGGAGGCCCTGGCGGCGCCGATGGTGCACCACTTCGCGGGCGGCATGCAGCACGACGCGAAGGCGTCCGTACCGGAGCCGGCGAACAAGTCGCACCCCGTGCCGGCCCAGATCGCGGGCTGCGACCGCCACTACGGCGCGGAGAACGTGTGCGTCCCGACGGTCTTCCCCAAGACGGTCGCGGCGACGACGGCCGCCCGCTGCGCATGGCTCACGGCGCACGACTACAAGGCACTGCGGCTGAACGGCAAGGACGACCCGCTGAAGCTGGACCCGGACCGCAACGGCCGGGCCTGCGACTAGGTTCACCCCGTCCGCGCCGACGCCTTCCGGGGTGCGGCGCGGACGGCCCGGCCCCGTGCGGGGCGCACACGGCCTGCCTAGTACGCCTAGTACAGGACCTCGCCCATCGGGGAGCTGTCGCCGACGATGTAGGCGCGGATGGACGCCAGGTACGCGTCGCGGCCGACCCGGCCGTCGCCGTCGGCGTCCAGCGCGTCGAACGCGGCGGCGGCGTTCTCCGGTGGGTTGTTCAGGGCGGTGCGCAGCACGGTGAACTCGCCCTTGTCCAGGGCGCCGTCCCCGTCCGCGTCGGCGAGGTCGAAGAGCGCACCGAGGGCGAACCGGCAGACGTTGTCGAACTTGTCGGCGCCCACCCACGCGTTGTACTCGTCGAAGGTCAGCTTCCCGTCGGCGTCGGCGTCCATCGCGCCCCAGGCTTTGACGCCCTCCGCGCGGGCGGTGACGACGAGCGGGTCGTCCTCCGTGCGCCCGGTCGCCAGGACGGTCCGGTCGATGCGGGAAAGGTAGTCGTGCCGTGTGACGACCCGGTCCCCGTCGCTGTCCATCATGGCGAACACGCGCTCTCTCGCTGCGGTGGCGGCGTCGGCAGCGGTGGCTGCGTCGGCGGGTGCGGCGGGTGCGGCGGCTGCGGCAGTCGTACGGCTCACTCGGGTCTCCTCCTGCTCGGTCCGCGTTCCCGCTCGACGGGACGCGTCCGGCGCTTCCTACCCGGCATGTTCCGCATGCCAAGCGAGCCACCGGGAGTGCAGGCGTGTGCGGGGAGCGCGCCGGGGCGGGCGTGCCCGGGTGATGCGCTGCGAGGCGCCCGGTCAGCCGAGTGCTCCTCTGGGTAGTCACGTGCCCGTAGAGGCGGGCGACATTCCTGGAGGGGCTTGTGTTGATCAGGCGCGGTACGACGGTGACGCTGGGAGCTCTCGCGCTCATGGTCACGTCGATGGTCGGGGCGCCGGCCGGCCAGGCTCATACGGGCGGGCACGAGGCCGTCTTCTGCACCGGCAGCGCTCACGGCCGCTACGATCCGCCGCTCACCCTCCCGTCCCGCGCGACCCGCGTCCACGCGGACGTGCGCTACACCTGCACCACCGGCGGCGGCCGCATCATCCCCGCGACGAGCTCCTTCGACAGCGTCGCGACATCCGCCGCCTGCGTCTCCCTGTCCGGCGCGGGCGGTACGGAGACCGTCCGCTACGCCGACGGCCGGCGGTCGGTGATCGCGATCGACGGCGGCACCGTCACGCGCGCCGCGGGCGTCCTGACCATCCTGCAGTCGGGCCGCGTCACCGAAGGGCGCGGCAAGGGCCACTCCGTGCGCCGGACCGTGACCTCGCTGCCCCAGCAGCTGCCCACGGACTGCCTCGCCTCCGGCCTCCAGGACACCCGGAGCCACGTTCAGCTGGAGATCCTGCCGTAGCGATCCTGCCGTAACGCGGGACGAGGCGGTGCCCCCGTGTTCCTCCTGCGGACACGGGGGCACCGCCCGTTGCTCACCAGTGCGGAATGACGAAGTTGAAGCCGGCGGCGTTGTGCTCGTTTCCCGCGGGGCAGCGACCCTTGGCCGGGTAGCCCCAGAAGAAGAGGCCGTAGCACTTGGTGCAGAAACGCCAGTACGCCTGGGCATTCGGGGTCTCGACGACGTCGTGCGGCAGGACGAAGTTGAAGCCCGCGGCGCTGTGCGAACCACCGGTCGGGCACCAGCCGCCGCTCGGGTAGCCGAAGAAGAACATGCCGAAGCAGCGGTCGCAGAAGCGCCAGTTGGCCTGGAGGTTGGGCGACTCGCCGATGTTGTACGGGATGTCGAAGTCGTAGCCGGCCATGGAGTGCGCGCCACCGGCCGGACAGACGCCGTTCGTCGGGTAGCCGTAATAGAACATGCCGAAGCACTTGGTGCAGAAGCGCCAGTTGCGCTGCCCCTCCTGCCGCGTCGGCCCCTTGGCGGAGCCGGGCGCGGCGTGCGCCGACGTCACGCCGCCGGCGACTGCACCGGCCGCGGTGACGGTCACGAGCCCGGCGGTGGTGCCGAGCGCTCTGGAGAGGAAGAGACGGCGCGACGCGCGCCCCGGGGGCTCGCCGTCGGACTGCTGCGGTTCGTCGGAACGTTCGGGAAGGCCCATACCCACCACTTTCCGCGCCGGTGTCTGCCGAGCATGCATGAACGCATGAAGCGGCCATGACACTAGGGGTGGGCGGGCGGCCTGGGTAGGCGGCTTCCGGCCACCGGGTCCCGCGCTACAGCTCGGACCGCAGCAGCGCCCGGTCGGCCGGCTCGCCCGTGGCGCGGGCGTACGCCATCCGCCGGCGCACCTCCGCCCAGGTCCGCGGACGCCAGCCCGGCCCCCCGCAGCAGCTCTTGTGGAACCGCACCCCCGCGTGCAGCAGCACCGAGAGCGCCCGCCAGGCGGCGACATCACGCCGCCTCGGCGGCGCGAAGGCCGAGCCGACGTGGATCAGGGGCGCGGTGCAGCGCGGACAGATCCGCTCATGGTCGTGGTCGTAACGCCCCGGGTGGGGCTGCTTGTACGAGGCCCGGCAGGGCAGGCAGACGTACGAGGTCTTTCCGTGGGGCATGGCGGCCAGGCCAGGCGCCCCGGGGAGGGCGGCTCGACCGATTTACGGCTTGCGCTGACCCGCACGCCCTTTCGGCGCGGCAATTGGATCTTGTCCTGCCCCGTGGTGTAGAAATCCTCGTCGATCGAACATGATCACGACAATTATCCAGTACGGGGGAACGCTGGCATGAAGGCCACCAGACATCTCATCAGCACCATTGCACTCGTCGCCGCGCTCGGCGGCGGCCTCACCGCGTGCGGCCCGGAGGACGACTCCGCCGCCGGCAGCGGCGGCAGCAGCTCCGGCGCCTCCGCCAAGCCGTCCGCCAAGCCGTCCGCCAAGCCCGCCGACGGCGGCTCCGCGGGCAAGTCCGGCGGCGAAGGCGGTGGCGGCGACTGCGGGCAGCCGCCGAAGCTGCCCGCCGGTCACAAGATGATCGAGATCGCCGTCCCGCCGTCGAAGGGCTCGATGTCCGCCAAGGACGCCAAGCCGACGTGCACGCCCAACGACTGGATCTACCACGGTGAGGGCGCGGCCAAGTACTACCTGTTCACCGCCGGAGAGGTGAAGGCGGAGCTCTCCACGGGGTCCGGCTCGTACAAGACGGTCCCCGTCGGCGAGCTGTGGACGCACGCGGGTGACTGCATGACGAACCAGAGCGCCGTGAAGCAGCCGTACACCTGCTCCGGGAACATCTACGACATCACGCTGGACTCCGAGGGCAAGGTGAAGACCATCAAGGAGGTCTGGCACCCGTGACCCCGGCCGGGCGGGGCGACGGGCGCCGCCCCGCGGCGGCCCCGGCCCCGCCCCACGGCCCGCGCCACGCGGTGCGCTGCGGCCCGGTCCGCCGCCCTCCGGGCGGCCCAGGTGGGGGTCACCACGGGTGCCGGCCCTGACGGTCGCAGCGCGCCGTATGCGTCGAAGCGACGGGTGCCGCACCGGTCGCAACGGGCCTCGCCGCGGCCCGTGTGCGTCCACGCGGGGTGGGTGCAGTGCCTGGCGGGCCTCACCGGGCGGTCCTCCGGCTCGGCAGGAGGTGTGCGTCGCGGAAGTGACTGCGCACGGCGATGGTGGCGTCGACGCCCTTGGCCGTGTCGCCGCTGCGGACGGCTGCGCGCCGGGCGGCTTCGAGGGTGGCGCACTCGGCGCAGCCGACGGGGGACGCGTACGTGGCCTCGGCCACCTGCTGGCGGCGCGGGTGCGCCAGCTCGAACCAGAGCGTCTTGCCGAAGCGGCGCTTGTCGTACGTACGACTCCCCCAACTGTCGGCACACATCCGCACGAGCAGCAGCCCCCGCCCGGCTTCACCGCTGCCGTTGCGTTCGGGGTTGCCGCCGCCGAAGGGCGGGGGAACGACGGGACTGGTGTCCCAGACGGCCACGCGCAGCTGATCGCCGTCACGGCCGTGGAGGCGGAGTGAGCAGGGGCCTTCGGTGTGCAGGTAGGCGTTGGTGACGAGCTCACACGTCAAGAGGGTGGCAGTCTCGGCGAGTTCACTCATGCGGTGGCTTGCGAGCACGGCTTGGACGGTGGTGCGGGCGATGCCGGGTGCGCGCGGGTCGCGCGGCAGTTCGAGCGTGTAGGACCAGGGCTGCGACGCGGATACGGTGGCCATGGAAGTCTCCTGGCGGGGTTGCCGGTTGAGTGGCTTGGCTCACACCGTAGCGCCGCCCATGGACTACATTCCCTGTAATTCGTGGACTGCAGCCCACGAGACTCGAACGAGTGATAGCAGCGCACTGCAGTGCGAGCAACAAGGAGCACGATGCCGTCGAGCACACCTCTACCGACCGTACGGAGACGGCGACTTGGAACGGAGCTGCGGCGGCTGCGCGAGCATGCCGACCTTTCGGCGACGGAGGCCGGAGTTCTACTCGGCGCCACTCAGTCGCGCATCAGCAATATCGAGGCGGGACGGTACGGGGTCAGCGCGGACCGGGTTCGCGCATTGGCCCGCAACTACGACTGTTCGGATCAGACCCTGATCGACGCGCTCGCCGCGATGACGGGAGACCGCAAGCGCGGCTGGTGGGAGGAATACCGGGAATCCCTTCCGGCGGGTCTGATCGACCTTGCCGAACTGGAACACCATGCCGTCGCCTTGCGGGTGGCCCAGGTCATCAACGTGCCCGGCCTGCTCCAGACCACGGACTATGCGCGCGCGATCTTCCGCGAAGCCGTCCCCGGGCTCCTCCCGCACGAGATCGAGTACCGAGTCTCGCACCGCATCAAGAGGCAGGCAGTCCTGCACCGTGACAAGCCACCTACCTATACCGCGATCATTCACGAGGCAGCTCTCCGCATGGAGTTCGGAGGCGTTGATGTCACCAAGGACCAGCTGAACCATCTCGCCACCATGAGCGAGCGGGACAACGTCCGCATCACGGTGATCCCTTTCGGCGGCACATCCTTCCCAAGTTCCGGTCACGGGGTCGATTACCTGCATGGTCCGGTACCCCAGCTCGACACCGTCGTACTGGACATCGCCCATGGCGGTGCGCAGATCGACGCCTCGGCGAAGCTGGAGAAGTACCGCTTGGTACTCGACCGGATGGCGAGCGTCGCCCTCCCACCCGCTGCGTCCCGCGACTTCATCCATCGCATCGCACGAGAAATCTGAGGAGAACGGCGTGTTCCCGCTTGCTTGGCAAAAGTCCTCGTACAGCGAAGAGGCATCTTCATGCGTCTACGTCGCCGCAGCGCCCAGGGGCGCAATACACCTCCGCGAGAGCGACGCCCCGAACGCCGTTCTCACCACGACGCCGGACAGACTCCGCCCCCTCATATCCGCCCTCAAGGCTGGCAGCCTCGACCGAGCCCTGGTGCACTGACGCCATGAGCTCACCCAAGTGGCAGAAGTCCTCGTACAGCGAAGCGGCTTCCTCTTGCCTCTACCTAGCCGCAGGCACGACCGGCGCAATCCACCTCCGCGAAAGCGACACCCCCGACACCGTCCTCACCACCACCCCCGG